>NZ_JAGQCS010000002.1:300000-436439 GCF_024346315.1 Cyanobium sp. ATX 6F1 | reverse complement strand
CGGAAGGACTTGGGCTTCTGCATGCCCCATTCTGGTGGCCAGACCCATTGCTGTCACTGGGATCTGGGCAGATTTATGGGCGTCTGTGGAGAGCTCGGCCGCTGATCTACGCGCAACAGGCTCCTAGGCGCAGGCTGATGGCAGGAGCGGTGATCGGGTTGCTGGAGTGGTTGGATCAATCCGCACCGTGAGCCCCCGGGCTGCCTTTTGAATCCCCGACATGCAGAACGCATGCAGTTGGCGTAAGCTTATGGATCAAGTGATGCCCGGCCAACCTCCATGGCCTCCCTGCAGATTCGCGATCTTCCCGAGCCCTTGCATCAGCTCCTGCAGCGTCGGGCCCGGCAGCACAATCGCAGCCTGAGCCAGCAGGCTCTCACGGATCTTGAGGAGGCCTGCGGTGGGGATGCGCTGCAACGACGGCTGGAGGCCTTGGAGCGCATCTCCCGTCGCTGGAGTGAGCGGCCCTCGATTGAGTGGCCCCGTTCGCCGGAAGCCTTGATTCGTGAGGACCGCGAGCGCTGATGGCCCCAGCTTGTGTGATCGATGCTTCAGCGGTTGTGAGAATCATCACGGCCCACCCGGAAGCTCAGGTGTGCATCGAAGCGTTGGCCACCGCCTCCCTCGTGATCGCGCCGGAACTAATGCTTACTGAAGTGAGCAATGTGCTGTGGAAGCTGCAACGGGCTCAGGCTCTTGGGGGCATCGATCCCCAAGATCTGCTTCACGATGCCCGTGACCTGATCAATCATGTGGAGCCTGATCGCGTGCTTCAGGCCGAGGCCCTGGCGTTGGCCTGTCATCTGGATCATCCCGTGTATGACTGTCTCTATCTCGCCCTGGCACGGCGGGAAGCCGCCGTGCTGCTCACGGCTGATCGTCGTCTCCAACGCCTGGCCGAGCAAGTGCTTCCTTGAACCATGGTGGACCTGCCAACCATTCCGCAGGCTCCCCTGAAGCGACGTGATCAACCTTGAGCTCCATTCCCTGAGCCACTGGCGGTGAATCCAGCTGCCGCACGACTTTCGAGCTGGCTGAATCAATAGGACCCCATTAGCGTGATTTGATGCCCATTTCCACCCGTTCCACCTTCGCGAAGCTCCGCGAGGGTGTCCAGGAACGCTTTGAGGTGGCGCTCAGGGAGCGGGTACAGGCGAGCCTGGAGGCCACCCCACTGGAGCCCGGAGGGGGCGTCGAGGTCTTGCTGTTTGGCTCGAGGGCCCGTGGTGACTGGGACGGTTGTTCCGACACCGATCTGCTGGTGGTGGCTGATACCCAGGTGCAGGCTGATGGCGTGGCGGATGCCCTGCTGGACGCAGGGCTCGGTGCCGATGTGATCGCCCTCAGCCGCGGGCGCTGGCAGGCCATGGCCAGGGGCGATTCGCCCCATTGGCGCAGGATCTTCCGGGAGGCCCGTCCGTTGGTGGTCCACAGACCATGAACGCTCGCCCCCAGGCCTGGCTAAGTCAGGCGAACAATGATCTGGCGATGGCCCGTCTGGCCACGGACAACGGATTTCACGCCCAGGCCTGTTACTTCGCCGCCCAGGCGGCGGAGAAAGCACTCAAGGGTGCCCTGTTGGAACTGGGACGGGAGCCGCCGCATACTCATGTGCTTCCTGATCTGGTGGCGGCGCTTCGGGATCAGGGTGTGGACGTGGACGAGCTGGTGGAGTTACCCCTGAAAGCGCTCACGCGGATGACGATCACCAGCCGCAACCCGATCGACGCAACGCCGCCATCGGAGCTGTTCGAGAGCAGCGATGCGGTTCAGGCCCTGGCAACGGCAGGGGCGGTGATTGCGTTGCTGGAGCGGTTGGATCAACCCGCACCCTGACCGCCCGGAGTGGGGTGAGGTTGTTTCTGTTTTCGGTACTGATTACATCTGACCTGCGGTTCGCCACAGGCCCATGGAGTCACCGGTGTGGTTGTTGTCCAACCCTTTCCAGTGGCAGCCGATCGAAAACCGGCATCGATGCCGAACTCACGGATGGGTGGGCTTGGTGATCTCCCTTCTTGGCCCGTTGCCTAGGTGTGCTCGCCGATCTGGTGGAGCGGCATGGGGATGTGCAGCTTGGATTGAGCCGGCTCACCTGGCTTGAATGCCGCGTGGGTTTGATGCCTTCTTTGCAAGGCCTGATCTGCATTGGGTGGAACTCACCCGTTCGGTGGTGGAAGCCGCGACTGAGCTGAGGTTGAGCTACGGCCTGCGCACACCCGACGCCCTGCAGGCAGCCTGCTGTCAGCTGCTGGGACGAAACCAGGCATGGATGCTCACAGGAGATGCGGCGTTCCAGAGGCTGGAGGGGCTTGAGGTGCGGCTGCTGGCTTAATGGTGCCACGCTCTGCCGTGCCCATGGATCGACCCCGCGATCTGAGGCCTTCACCGTTCGTGAGCCAGGTTGGCGATCACAGAGAGGATGTCGAGATACGCTGCCTGATCGGCGCCGGCAGGCAGCGTCGCAGTCTTGCTGGAGCGATCCAAGTCAACCTCGCTACGCTGAAATCCTCAGCCGGCCTTCGGCGATGACGTTCACCACCAGCCCAGCCACCAGCCTCTCGTTTGATGCCCCGGCTCCGCTGCGGTTGCCTGCTGATCTGCCACTCACGCCTGAGCAGTTCGCGCTGGTGTGCTCCGAAAACCGTGAGGCGGTGCTGGAGCTGGCCGCCGATGGCCGCGTGATCTCGATGACCCCGACAGGAAGCGAAACCGGCGCCCGAAACTCCCGGCTGGTGATGCGCCTGCTCCTCTGGGCCGATCAGCACGGCGGCTGGAAGGTGTTCGACAGCTGTGCAGGCTTCCTCCTTCCCGATGGTTCGGTGCTCAGCCCCGACGCTTCCATGGTGCGCACGGAGCGCTGGGAGTCGCTCACCCCAAAGCAGCGCCGTGGCTTCGCGCCCCTCTGCCCCGATCTGGTGGTGGAGCTGGCCAGCCCCAGCGATCAGGGTCCCCGTGGCATCAGCGCCCTGCGGCGCAAGCTGGCCGCCTACCAGGCCAACGGCGCCCAGCTGGGCTGGTTGCTGCTACCCGAGGAGCAGGCCGTGGAGATCTGGCCAGCCCATGGTGAGATGCAGCGACTGGAGGGTGCCAGAGAACTTGATGGTGGCGATGGGCTGCCGGGGCTTCGCTTGAACCTCGCGGAGATCTGGCAGGCCTGAAGGACGGCAGCGCCGCCCCCACGTGCTCGAGGGCATCGCCCGCCGTCTAGATAGGCTAGATCGATCAGCTAGCCAGTCAGGTCCCCGTGAACCGTCCCGTCTGGACGCTCCAGGACGCCAAGAACCGTTTCAGTGCCGTCGTGGAGGCCGCCCTGGCTGGCACACCCCAGATGGTCACGCGCCGAGGGCGCCTGGTCAGTGTGGTGATCTCAGCCGATGCGTTCGAGCGGCTGAGCCGCCTGGAACAGGCGATGGCCCCCTCCTTGCCCGCCCTGCTGATGGAGATCCCCCAGGACGATGAAGCCTTTGAGCGGCTGGAGATCAACGCCCGCGAACTGGAATGTTCCTGATCGACACGATGGTGATCTCGGAACTCAGGCGCCGGGAGCGCCATCGCGGGGTGGTGTCGTGGTTGTCGGGCCAACGCAGCGAGGATCTCTTCCTGAGCGTGATCACCCTCGGCGAGATTGAGCGGGGCATCAGCAGGAAGCGTTCGCAGGATCCGGCCTTTGCCGCACGACTTTCGAGCTGGCTGGATGGATTGTTGCAGGCCTATGGGCAACGCATCCTCCCTGTTGACCTGGCCATCGCCCGGCGATGGGGAAGCTTGTCGGCCAAGCTGGGCCACGGCGGTGCTGACCTGATGATCGCGGCGACGGCCCTGGAGCGGCGCCTCACGGTGGTGACCCGAAATCTGGAGCACTTTCAGCCCACGGGTGTGGCCACCTTGAATCCCTGGCATCAGGACCCCATCAGCGTTGAATAATACCCATTTCCGCCCGTTCCACCTACGCGAAGCTCCGCGAGGGTGTCCAGGAACGCTTTGAGGTGGCGCTCAGGGAGCGGGTGCAGGCGAGCCTGGAGGCCACTCCTCTGGAGACGAGAGGGGGCGTCGAGGTCTTGCTGTCTGGCTCCAGGGCCCTTGGTGACTGATGTCCATCCGCCCCATGGGCGCAGGATCTTCCGGGAGGCCCGTCCGTTGGTGGTCCACAGGCCATGAACGCTCGCCCCTGAAAGCGCTCACGCGGATGACGATCACCAGCCGTTACCCGATCGACGCAACGCCGCCATCGGAGCTGTTCGAGAGCCGCGATGCGGTTGAGGCCCTGGCAACGGCAGGAGCGGTGATCGGGGTGTTGGAGAAGTTGGATCAACCCGTAGCCTGAGCGCCCGGGCAGGGAGTTTGGTTCGGCAGCTGTGGCTCAATCAGATGGGGCCTTGGGTGGGGTGAGGTTATGCCTTAACTCAGTAAGTACGCCCTCAACACGCTCTCGACTGGTGAGATCAAGTGCCTAGTTATGTCGTCGATTGATGGGTGACTACACCCAAAATCCATCCATCAAATCAGTTGAATCAGTCTTTTATTTATAAATCGTATTGAGCAAGAGTACTGCCGGGCAAATGATTGTCAAGGATATCGAGCCTCTAGATGCCGATAGAAGGTCGAGGCCTAGGCTAAGCGAGCTGCTTGAATGACAGACATGCTGGCACTCTCAATTCTTGACAACGCTGAGCGGATTGAGATAGAAGCTAGCCCGATATGTACAAGTTGTGGAGAGCAAAAACATTGAAAAATATTAGTAAAATATGCAACATTAGGAAACGAAAATAATTTGATGTAAGCCGTCAGCCTGCTGGAGTTTTTCTAATGGATCAAGATTACAATGGGCCTGATTTATTATCAAGTCTCACAATCTTAATACCCACCTGGGATCGACCGGCAGAGGTATCAAGCAGGCTGCAAGAGATAAATAAGTTTTTTGGCGCCAATACATGTGTTGTCGTTCAAGTTAATCCTGGACTGTATAACTCAGATGATATAGATGTGCCTGCGTCAATGGCAAACACGGCGATATTTGAAAATGCTGTTAATCACGGATTTGTTGTTAATATATTGCAAGGACTTGGCTCCGTTTCAACCGAATATGTCTGGATCCTTGGGGATGACGATCTCCTGAGGAGTGATGCATATGAGCTAATAAGTATGGCAATAGAGAAATGCAGTACATTCTCGGCTAGCGCTGCAATTTTTAATCATTTTTCTGAACCTTTTGATAGTAAGTGGTTTCATGTAAGAACTTTTCACAACTTTTCTGTTGTTTCTGGATTCTCTGATTGCCTATTTATATCAGCTAACATTTGGAAGGCGAAGTATCTACGGGAAAATCTAGAAATCCTAGTCGACTATTCCTTCACGCGAGTTTCGCAAGCAATTATTCATATCGTTTCACTATGTGAGAGTCGCAACTCATTGATGATATGTAGAGGAAAGTTGATCAACACACGGCCCGAAATTCGATGGAGTCGCTTGGACTATTTGGATCGAATACTGGCAATGTTTGCACATCCGGTGATACATAAAAATAAGATTCTCGTTGATTCATTTGTATGGCCTGGATGCTATTGGGCCTTTTGTTCTGCTCAGGAAGAAGTAGTGGTTGAACATTCATTGGGCTCCAATTGGTGGAATTTGGTGTTTAGGCACGTCAGCCACTCTTGCCAAGTGCAAGGCCCGCTCGTTGCTATGCTGAGGTTTTCTAGCCTGATTCTAGTGCGAATTGATGTTTATAAAAAAGTAATGATAATAAGAATGTCTCTGGGTTGGCTAAGAAGACGCATATTTACTGCAACTAGTATATTTACTGCATAATTTTTCTTGAATAGAGGGATAAAATAGCGGTTTTTTAAAAATATTTTGGTCGTGCACTGCAGCTGCAACAGCATAGACTACTTGCTCAGTAATCGTTGCCAAACTTAAGCACTGATTGAAGTGGCAATTGAAGGCTCCTGGGTAATGTTCAGCGTACTTTTCGAAGCGCAATGTGGGAAAAGTGCCGGTGATGCTGGTTTTTGGGTTGCCAGTGCTGTGTTGATTCAGCGAGATTCACGCAGTTGATAGGATAGCGGTACTTCGCGACCATAGGTGATGGAAGCAACTGACTTCTTCCAAAGACTAGAAGCAGAAAAGCTCGTCAGAGATCGTCTCACATTCCATCGCGAGTGAATTGTGCGCCCTGTCAGCGATGGCGGCGAAGAAGAAGAATGCCATAATGGCAAGCTTCTCGTGTCGGGATTGACCTGTGTCATCGAGTTCGACGGCCGCCACGATCGGCACCTTTTTCTCTGATCCGCGACCTGCCATGCTCGCATAGTATTTTCTGCCAAGGCAAGCATATTCCACCTTTGCTTTTCCCCACAGACGATTGATTTCCTCCCGCTTGCTCATCGCCTACATGATCTATTTCTAAACCAACTCTGCTGTGCAGCAGTTCACCCCGAGGTTGCGCATCAGGGCGAGATAAGAAATGCCGGTCTTGGCCTGTCCAATCAGTTAGAAAGCGAGGAACCAAGGTGGACAGCAGTAACTTGGTCGGCCCTTGGATGGTGCCGGCCGTCAAGGTGGCCTGATGGCGTCCGCTTCTCCATTGGTACCACTTTTTGAGCAGAGTACCGATAAGTCTTACTCCTTGCCCTCGCAACGGTAAAATGGGAACCACTTGGCCTGCGCGCCTGTTCCAGGCCGCAGGCTACCCGGCTATCTCGGCATCTGTAATGGGGCAACAGGTGCCATATGGCTCTTAGTAGCCTCAGCTCTCAGCAGTGCCTCCAGCGGCTGCTGATTGCTGAATAACCAGGTGAGAAAACACATCTAACCGTCATTGTCATTTCCACGCGGGTCTTTCCTCTCTTGAGCTTAGAGACCTTTATCACGATTCAGATCTTTTACTGCTCCCCTTGATTGACACTGTGGCAAACAATGCAATCCTGGAATCCACTGCATGTGGTGTTCCAGTCGTTGTGTCGGATGTTGGATCGGTGCGTGATTATGTGGATTCATCGGTAGGGGTTTTGGTGGAATCTGGATCACCTGAGGCTCATGCTTTTGCAGTGCTGAGTCTTCTTGATGACAGGCATTATCTTGCCGAGCTCGGAAAGAATTGCCGTGCTCATGCGGAAAGGCGATTTGGCTGGGATAAGACTGCTCTGCAAATCTCTGAGTTTATTCGGTAGAAAAGTTTATCGTATGGGCTTGAAATCGATCCTTTCACGCATCGCTCAGACTCTCGCTTCACATGCTGGATATCAGCTTCTGCGAAGCCCCAGTGGCCCATCAGACAGGCTGCTTCTCTCCTGCTACGGAACTCTGGAGGCCTCATCTGAGCCGATTTCAATTCGGTTGGGGCGCGCCGGCAAGGTGTTCAGTGCCTTGTATCTCCAGCAACTTCTACGCCGCTACACCATCGATCTCTGCATTGATGTAGGGGCCAATGAAGGGCAGTTCGTTGCCATGATGCGAGAGCTTAGTTATCGCCGTCAATTGGTTTCGATTGAGCCCATTCCCTGGCTGGCCCAGGAATTGCTCAGGCGCGCCAAGGATGCCCCCTGCTGGAATGTGATTGAAGGATTGGTGGACATCGATCCTGGAGAGCGTGAGTTCCACGTGTTTGGTAGTTCTGACTTTTCATCTCTTCACAGCCCGTCTCCGCTCGGGATGCGGGAATTTGGTGAGTTTCTATCGAGCCAGCAGTTGATTCGGGCCTACGCCCAGCGCTTGGACTCATGGCTTGAGCAGGAAGCGATACCCCTGCCTGAGCCTGGCCGTATCTTGTTGAAATCTGATACCCAAGGGAATGATCTGGAGGTGCTTCAAGGGGCTGGTGGAATTCTCAGCCTTGCTGCCATCGTGCTTGTGGAAGTTTCTTACGCACCGATCTACAGCACTGAAGCAAACGCAAACAAGATCGTCTCGTTTCTTGCCGATCAAGGATTCATCCTTGCTGGATTTTTCCCGATTGCCTTCACAAAAGATGGTCTCGGTTTGATTGAAGCGGATGCCTATTTCATTCGAGCTTAGGTTGGTGTCTGTGATCAGCTCATATGCCATGGCTTTTTCTCTGCTTCTCCACAAGGTTGTTAATATCGCTTGCTCATTAGATCTCATCGATTTGAGGCATTCTCCTGGAACGCCAGGATCGGCCTGCCGTCAAAGCTGATGAGGGTTGTTTTTATTAGCTTTGAGTTTCTTCCCTCATCCATGGGAGGAATCGGAACCTACGTCCACCATGCTTCTCGCATGTTGGCAGATGCGGGCCATGAGGTCACCGTGATCTGTTATGGCCAAGAGCCGATTCTTGGTCCCATTGATGGTGCATATGTCTATCCAGTTGACTGCGCAGACAGGCAAGGATTCCACAGAGCTGCCACTAAGGCTTTGACCACTCTTCTGGACAGCCAGTCGTTTGATGTTCTGGAGGTTCCCGATCTATACGCCGAAGGGCTCTCTGCTCTGTTTGAATTCCCTGCTCTCCCCAGTGTCATGCGCCTCCATACGCCCTTGGTGGTGAGCGCCTGGGTTGATGCGAGTACGTTGCCCTGGGTTGCGGTTGGCCTTCAGATTGTGCGGGTGGGTCTTTCCGAATTGATCCACGGACGCTATCCAGTTGTTGCCCTACGGATGGCCCGAGGACGATGGAATCCAAGCTCTTTCTACGATCCCTTGTTGGATCCTGAACGTCAAGCCGCGTTGCGGGCCACGCTCCTTGTGTCGCCCTCTGCAATGCTAGCGAGGAAGGTGGAGAAGATCTGGCACCTGCCTAGCCAAAGTGTTGAGGTTTCACCAAATCCATTGCGTCAGCATCTTCTGGATGAGGAAACCAACCAGCTTTTGCTTGAATCTGGCAAGACACCTAGCAGTGATCGCACCATTGAGGTGCTTTACTACGGAGGTTTGAAGACTTTAAAGGGGGTTGATGTGCTCGTAAGGGCGATGGCTCCTCTTCTGCGCCGTAACCCAAGGCTTAGGTTGACCCTAGCGGGCGGCTCATCTCCTTCTCCCCTGGCAAATATCAGCTTTTCCGATTTTCTTAGAGGAACCATCTGTCAGTGGCGAGAGATGCTGCCCTGGTTGGAGGCCAAGACAGCCAAGCTCGGGTCCGCTGTGAGGATCCTTCCGTGGCAGACCAGCGGGGAGATTCAGCAGCTGGTGGCAAAGGCCCATCTTTGTGTCTTTCCTAGCCGCTATGACAATTTTCCTGGAGCCTGTTTGGAAGCGATGGCGGTAGGCAAGGCCATCGTGGCTACCCGCAGTGGCGGCATGGCCGAGATGCTTCGTGATGGTCAAAGCGGCTTATTGGTGCCGCCTGGCCGTTATCGGCCTCTTCGAGCAGCCATTCAGCGCTTGATCAGTGATTCTAAGCTTCGCCAACAACTGGGCCATGCTGCACAGCAAAGATATGAGAGCTGTTATCGCTCGGACCGATTAATGAATCATCATGTGGCTCTTTATGAAAAAGCCATTGCGATGAAGCAAGCCCAGATGCCTCTCCATGCATTGTTTGATTCTCCCTGAACTTGTGGCAGTGAATCAATTTATGGTTAATCAAAACCTGTTGTGATTAGCATTGTTATTCCATGTTTTAATGCGTCCCGGTACCTGTCGCGTTTGGCGGAAACTATTGCCCACATTTCTCCTTTTGCCGGTGAGATCCTTCTGGTTGATGACTGCAGCACCGACGATAGCCATCAAAAGGCGGTGGCCCTTGGGCTTCCAATCATCCAAACCCCACGCAATTTGGGCCCTGGCGGGGCACGCAACTATGGCGTTGAGCGACTGAGTGGTGAATGGGTTCATTTTCTTGATGCGGATGATGTACTGTCGGCTGCCGTCTTGCGTAAGAGTCAAAGCTATCTCTGTACTTCTGTAGATGTTCTCTTGATTGGTGCCAGCTGGGTCGATGAACGCAGTGATGCTCTCCTCAGCGAATGGTCGTTCAGTCTGGAGGATATTGCCGAAGACCCCTTGCTCTATACCTTGACTTCACCCATTCCCACCTGCTGTTCTATTGTGCGTATTGATAAGTTTCGCGCCGTTGGTGGTTTCGATTCTTCTTGTCGTTGCTGGGAGGATGGCGACCTTCATCTTCGATTGGTCGCGCATGGAGCTCGGATAGCTGTTATGGATGATGTTCTGACGACGGCAATTCGCCATGATCGTGGTGCCTCTTCCAATCATTTGTACTGTCACCGTTGCCGCCTTGCGTTTCTAAAGCGTTACGCCCAGCAGCAACTGCCGATTGAACCTGCGGCCATGGCCAATGAGTTTTTGGCCATCGGCAATTTGCTTCTTGGGGAGCGCCGCTATGGCGAGGCCTTGGAAGCGTTCCAGTTGGCCCACCGTGCTCACCCCATTCAACCCAAATCAAACCGAGCATTGGTCCGCCGCCTTATGGCTTTTCTGCCACCCCCCTTGGCCATCATGCTGCAGCAGTGGCTGCGGCAGACGCTGGGGCAATACTTCAAAGTTCAGAAGTGATTTTACGCTTTCGAAATTGGCTATTTGCTCTTCGCAAGCGAATGGATTCCAGGATTCTCCAGCTGCGTTACCCGCAGGCCTCCTTTGATTCTGATGTTCGGATTGGACGCTGGGTGGTGCTGCGAACGCGCCAAGACTCCAAGACAGGATCCATCCGTGTGGGCAGAGGGTGCGACATCCAGGATGGCGCAAGATTGGAGACGTGGGGAGGCAGCATCGAATTGAAAGAAAACACCTTTGTTGGCCCCTACGTGGTGATTTATGGTCACGGTGGTGTACAGATTGGTCGAAACTGCCTGATCTCCATGCATTCCCGAGTTCTTTCTTCCAATCACACCATCCCTCCCATAGGCGTGTCCATCCGATCTCAGCCAGATGTGCTGCAACCCACTGTGATCGGCGATGATGTTTGGCTAGGAGCGGGTGTCACGGTGTTGGGGGGGGTGCACATTCACACAGGTGCCATTGTCGGCGCAGGAGCCGTCGTAACCCATGACTTACCTGCCCACGCCATCGCTGTTGGTGTGCCTGCTCGTGTGGTCCGTTATCGCCCTGGTGCTGTCGTTGATGCATCGGGGCCATGGCGATGAAGCCCCTGGCGGTATCGGTCGTCATCCCGACCCATAATCCCCATCCCCTCCGCTTTGGGCAGGTCCTCAAGGCACTCCGCCAGCAAACGTTGCCGCTGGAGCAGTGGGAACTGGTGATTGTTGATAATGCCTCTTCAACACCCATCGAGCTGTCAGCGGATCAGGCGAACGACCAGCCCTTTTTGAAACTCATCCGCGAACCACGGCTTGGACTCACCACTGCCCGTTGGCGGGGCATCTCAGAAGCTTCTGCAGGGTTGATCGTTCTTGTGGATGACGACAACGTGCTTGATCCCTCCTATCTCGAGGAGGTGTGCCGTGCCTTTGATCGTTGTCCGAAGCTGGGGGCCGCTGGAGGGAAGGCCCTGCCTGCCTATGAAGTGTCACCACCTCCATGGTTTGAGGAGGGGGCGGCTCCCCTGGGATGTCGGGATCTGGGGAACGAGGAACAAATCATGGACGGCAGCCACTATGCACGCCAACCGGCTTATCCACCGTTTGCACCCATCGGTGCGGGGATGGCATTACGCAGGTCGGCTGTTGACAGCTGGTTGGCCACGGCGTTGGAGTCACCCGTGACGGATCGTCGCGGCAATTCGCTGAGTTCTGCAGGAGATTGCGATCTGGTGTTGCACGTGCTGGAGAGCGGCTGGTCCGTTGGCTATGTCCCTTCCCTCTCGCTGACCCACCTGATGGCTGCTGGTCGTGTCGATCCTGGGTATCTGGAGGCCATTTCTCGAGCGGCCTACCGTGATTTCATTCGGGTGCTCGATCTCCACGGTCTACGGCCCTGGAGCGCCATTCCAGGCTGGTCGATTCCCCTTCGGGCTCTGAAGGCCTGGTTCAGCTACAGGGTCTGGAGCGGCCCCAGGGAACGCCTGCGTTGGCAGTCAGCCATCGGCCAGTACGAGGGCAGGGCTTCGTTGCTCAGGCGCTGAACGGTGAGCGCACGCACCTTGCTGAGCGACCTCAAAACGGCCCTCTACCGCAAGCCCAAGGACGAACTGCGCCGTCTGCGCCGTTGGGGCCCCCACGCCTACCTGCGCCTCGGTGCCTGGCAGGCACGCATGGAGACGGCGGCCCATCGGCTGCCGCCCTTGGTGGCCACGGATCCGGGGGCTCCCCCTCTGGAGGTGTGGTACCTCACCGGGGCGCGCTTCTGGTACCAGACGGCGTTCTGCGCCTGGACCCTCGCCCGCTGGAGCGGCCGCCGGCTGGTGCTCAACCTGGCCGATGACGGCAGCCTCAGCATTGCCCAGGAGCAGGCGCTGCGGCGCTTGTTTACCCTTGGCAAGACCATCTGGCGGCACACCAGTAGCGAGCAGTTCCAGCATCTGTTGCCGGAGCCTCGCTACCCCACCCTGCACGCCCGCTGGCACGACTACATCAACCTGCACAAGCTCACCGCCATTCATCTGGGCAGCAGCGGCCCAAAGCTTTTGCTCGATTCAGACATGCTCTTTTTCGCCCGGCCAAACGCTTTGCTCAGCTGGTGGGATGGGACGTTGACGTCAGCGGCGGCCGGGGAACCGGTGCAGCCGTGCCTGATGGTGGATTGCGAGGAGGCCTACGGCTATTCGCCAGAGCTGATGCGGGAGCTGGCGGGGGTGCCGATTCCACCACTGCTGAATGTGGGGGTTTGCGGGCTCTCCAGCGAGACGCTGGACTGGGATGAGCTGGAGAGCTGGTGCCACACCCTTAGGGAATGCGAAGGCACCAGCTACTACCTGGAGCAGGCCCTGGTGGCGATGCTGGCGGCCCGGCTTTCCCCCAACGTGCTGCCTCGGGAGCAGTACATCACCTTCCCCAGCCGCCCCCAGACCCTGGCGCGGCTGGGGGTGCTGCAGCACTACGTGGCTGATAGCAAGCCCTGGTACTTCCGGGAGGCTTGGAGGTTGGCGAGCCGCTGATGGTTCATCAGAACACCCTGGTGTCTGTCTGCATGCCCTGCCGCAACGCAGGGCCCTATGTGGCGGCAGCGATTGATTCGGTGCTGCAGCAGAGCTGGAGGCAGTTGGAGTTGATCGTGGTCAATGATGGTTCCACCGATCACAGCCTGGCGCGGATCCGTTTGTTCAGTGATCCGCGTCTGCGGATTCTTTCAGGCCGCTACGGCTCAGCCGCCCGCGCCCGCAATGTTGCCTTTGCCGCTTCCCAGGGCAGCTACATCATCTTTTTTGATGCCGATGATCTCTTGTCGCCCTCAGCGCTCGAGGCCCTGCTGAATCGCCTGGCTGGCCGTAGCGATGCGGTGGCCATGGCGAGCTGGGGGCGCTTTTTTCGCGACGACCCTGCCAGCTTTCAGCCCAATCCCCAAAGCGTATGGCGTGACATGCAGGCTACGGATTGGTTGGTGGAAGCTTGGCGTGATGCCCAGCCGATGACCCAGCCCGGCATGTTTTTGATCCCGAGAACCCTGCTCGAGCTGGCGGGCGGTTGGGATGAATCGCTCTCGTTGATCGATGATTTTGAATTCTTTGCCCGTGTGCTCTGTCATGCCGAGGAGGTGCGCTTCACTCCTAGTGCTTGCCTCTACTACCGCTCGGGCATTCCCGGCAGCCTCTCATCCTGCAAAACTCAGGTTGCCGCTGAATCTGCCTTCAACTCGATTCTCAGGGGAACTGGCCACCTGCTCATCCGCCGTTCTGATGTCGAAGCCAGATTGTCGTGCGCAAACGTTATGCAGAACTTTTTATACACCTTCTATCCGGAGTATCCCGGCCTGCGTGCCGCCATGAGCATACAGATAGCCAAGCTGGGCGGCAGTCATTTGCCCCCGCCTGGCGGCCCATGGTTCCAGCATGTCCGGCGCCTGTTCGGCTGGAAAGCAGCCCGACGTCTACAGAAGTTCACCTCTAAGTACCGCTTCCAATGAAGCTTCCTGATTCTATTATTGCCGAATCCAAAAGAATATTAGACGTTGGGGGATGGTTTAAGCCAGCATCAATAGCTTCTCATGTTATAGACTTAATGCCGTGGGAGACTAGGGGTGCAAGGCTGTGTGCTGAACAGCAAGCTGATGAAAACTTTTCAAAAGAAACATGGTTCCAAGCCAATTTCTTGGATCCAAATTTTCGTATGCCATTTGAGGATGACTTCTTTGACCTGGTTTTGTGTGGCCATACAATTGAGGATCTGATCAACCCCAGGCCGGTGCTCAATGAAATGACCAGGGTCGGAAAAGCGGGAGTTATTGAATGCCCTTCTCGCCTTGCAGAGCAAACAATCGGCATCTCAGACCGGATGAGTAAAATTGTTGGTTATCAGCATCATCATTGGATTGTCGATGTAACGGCTGAGCAGCTTTATCTTTACTCGAAAGATTCCAGTAAACTTGAGAGTAGCTCGCAAATACCTTTTCGAGTCTCGGAGCGCATGTTCCGAAATGGTCATAAACAAAGCAGCCAGTACTACTGGAAAGGCTCAATCAACTCTTGTATGTATGACCAAGTTGATCTATGTTCAAGTGTTGCTCAAGAGTATGCGGCGCAGGTTGAATTCGAGCTTTGGGACAGGACAACCGATTCTCTCGTGAGGCTGCTTCGACGAGCCAAGTATAATGGTAAGGTTGATTCTGACTGGTGGGAGAAAATTGTAGAGATCTCAAGACCTTATTCATCCATTGAGATTTAGGTCATCACTTGGCAGGCACTTCACGCATGAGTCAATTTCATTTCTCTCTAGAGCAGCCCGCTATAACTTGGCTAGTAAGTATAGGTTTCATCGGTGGTAATGCGCATCGCCCTCACCGCTGATCCTGAGCTGCCGGTGCCGCCCCGGCTCTATGGCGGCATCGAGCGCATCATCGATCTGTTGGCCCGCGAACTCACCCATCGGGGCCATGCAGTCACCCTGTTCGCCCATCCCGATTCGCACACCGCCGCCGAGCTGGTGCCCTGGCCGGGGCGTTCCAGCCGTTCCCGCGCAGACACCCTGCTCAATGCCTCCACCCTTGCGGCGGCTGTGCTGCGGGGCCGTTTTGATCTGGTGCATTCCTTTTCGCGTATCGCCTACCTGCTGCCACTGCTGCCCCTGCCGATTCCCAAGCTGATGAGCTACCAGCGGCCGATCAGCCGCCGCCCGGTGCAGCTGGCCCATCGGCTCTCCCACGGCACACTGACCCTCACCGCCATCAGCCTCTGGATGCTGCAGCCGGTGGCCGACATCGGCCGCTGGCATCTGGTGCCCAACGGCGTGGAGCTTGCCACCTATCCCTTTGTTGCCGATCCCGGCCCCAAGGCGCCGTTGGTGTTCCTAGGCCGTATGGAGGCGATCAAGGGGCCCCACCTTGCGATCGAGGTGGCCAGGCGCGCCGGCCTGCCATTGGTGCTAGCTGGCAATGTGCCGGCTGAGCACCAGGGTTGGTTCGAAGCCACGATCGCCCCGCAACTCGACAGCCAGATCACCTACATCGGCCCCGTTGACGACGTCCAGAAGGCCCAGCTCCTGGGCTCCGCTCGGGCATTGCTGATGCCGATCCTCTGGGATGAACCCTTCGGCATCGTGATGGCCGAGGCGATGGCCTGCGGCACGCCGGTGCTCGGTTTCCCCCGTGGGTCGGTGCCCGAGGTGGTGGAGCACGGCGTCTGCGGTTTCGTGCTGGAGGGCGTGGAGGCCCTCTCCGAGGCGGTTGGCCAGCTGGAGCCCCGCCACCGCCAGGCCAGCCGTGAGCGGGTGGAGCAGTTTTACTCAGCCGAAGCGGTGGCCCAGGGGTATCTGGATGTCTACGGCCAGATGCTGAATGGTGTGGCGATGGCCCAGCGAGGCCAGCCGTGAAGGCCGCCGTCGCCCACCTGAACCCGGCGCCTTTTACCCAGCAGGTGGCGCGGGCTTTTGATGAGCGCGGCGCCCTGGCTGCCTTCTTCTGCACGCTGGTGGATCAGCCTGAAGCCCCCTGGCAGCGCCTGGCCACGGGCCTGGCTGGCGCCGTGGGCGTGGATCTGGGCCGGGATCTCGCCCGCCGCGCGGTAACGGAGGTGCCGGTCGAGCGCGTGCGCAGCCATGGCCGCCGCGAGCTGCTACGCATGGCCCAGGTGCGGTTGCTGGGGGATCCAGTGCTGGGCGATCGGATCTTCCACTGGGCGCGCGATGGCTTCGAAGCCTGGGTGGCGGGCCAGCTGGAGGAACTCCAGCGCGATGGCCTGGAACTTATTTATGGCTATGAATACGGATCGCTCCAGATCTTCAGAGAGGCCAAGCGCTTGGGGATTCGCACCGTCTACGATCTGCCTTCGCCGGAGCACGATTTCGTTGAGCGGCTGCTCGCCCCCGAGTATGAGCGCTTTCCTGAGCTGATCACCCCCTACCGCCGCCACATCGCCGCACGTCAGGCGGAGCGCACCGAACGCCGGCACCGGGAGTGGGAGCTTTCCGATCTGGTGATCGCCAACTCCAGCTTTACGGCTAACAGCTGGCAGGCCGCCGGCTGGGTTGACAAGCCAGTAGCCGTAGTGCCCTATGGAGCCCCCCCACTGATCGCCCAGCCTGTGGAGCGGCCAACCGATGGCCCGCTGCGGCTGGTTTGGGCAGGCACCTTCTCAATCCGAAAGGGAGCCCATCTGCTGGTGGAAGCATTAGTGGCGCTTGCCGCTTCGGCTGATCACCTAGTGGTGGAGGTCTATGGCGCCCAGGCTCTGCCCCAAGCCATGCTGGATCGTGCGCCGAAATCGCTGCGCTTCTGTGGCAGCATCCCCCGGTCTGAACTCCTTGAGTACATGGCAAAGGCTGATGCCCTGATCTTTCCCACCCTTTGCGATGGCTTTGGGTTGGTGGTCAATGAAGCCCTCTCATGTGGCCTCCCAGTAATAACAACTGATCGAGCCGGTGCCGCTGACCTGATAACGACAGGTGTGAATGGTTTCCTCATCGAAGCTGGCAGCTGCGAAGCTATTGCAGATGTGATTTACTCCGTTCTTACCAATCGCAGCCAGCTCCAGGCTATGCGAGCAGCTGCATTGATATCAGCTGCTTCATGGCAGTGGAGTGACTATCGCAAGAGCATTTCAAAAGCTGTGCAGGGCTGGATCGCTTTAGCTGATTCATCATGAGGATGATTATCAAAGCGTTAAATGTAGGCTTCTTAATGAATGCCACAAAATGCTGCTTTACTTGCCTGATTGGCTGCAACGGATAGACTCATGAAGAGCGATAGCCTCAATGACTGTTTTACGAGAATGTATTTGCAACACTAACTTAGATTTCATGACTCTCTCCTTGCGAAGAATATGGCTGTTAGGATCTTTTAAGATATTGAATAAGCCTGAAATCGCTTTCGCATGAGATTGGAATCTGTTTCGGGATTGGTGGGAAGTGTGCTTGACAAGCTTTCAAGTATGAAAGATAATACCAAATATTTTCGGTCCAATGCAATGTCGGCTACAGATCCGCCAATTCCAGTAAGATATCATTTTTACTTTTCTATCTAGCACCAAAAATGGCTTATTAAACCATAAAAAATGAAGTTAGTACCCTGCCACCCTGAGGGCAATCTCAAATACTTGCCATCACCCGTCAGCAAAGTTCGTGGATGGCCTTGGTCCGAGCAATCCTCAGCATATAACAATAAAACAAACAAACTACTGCCAGCTATAGCTGTAATAATGCCATCGTACAATCAGGGATGCTATATTGAAGAATCAATACGATCTGTGCTTCTTCAAAATTATCCCAGGCTTTTTTTTGCTGTCATTGATGGGGGATCCTCTGATGAAACCACAGAAGTTTTAAATAGGTATAAACCATGGCTGTCTCACATTCGAATCGGCCCAGATGACGGTCAATCAGCGGCCATTAATGAGGGCTTTGATCTTTTTCTTTCCAGATATCACTCAGCATCAGCTTTGCTTGGCTGGCTCAATTCAGATGATATTTATCTGCCAAATGCACTAAATTATGTTGCGACCTGCTTCCAGCGTAGGAAATATAGTTTAGTTTATGCAGATAGTGTTTTAATGAATTCCGAAGGAACTAAGATAAGCTATCACTTGAATCCTTTGATTAGAGATCGATATCTTAAGGATGGCGGCCTTCTTGCATCCCATGCAACTTTCTGGTCAGCATCTATTCATCAACCGCTTGATGAAAGATACCAGTGTGCCATGGATTATGAGTTGTGGCTTCGTATCGTGCCCCAATCTAACAGACGTTATATTCCTCGCCCAATCGGAGCAGTAAGAATTCACTCTAATGCTAAGTCTTACTCTTCTAGATGGGCAGACTCATGGCAGAGTGATGCTGCTCTAAATGGCATTCTGTACCCTTGGCTTTTTAGCCCGAAACCCTTAGTTGATCTCGAACGTAAGTTTCTAGAATCACTGCATAAGCTCTCTTCAAAGAATCGAATAAGAAAGGCTCTTTATGAACTAAAAATTGCTAGCAGGCGATGGAATTGACATTCAAAATACTTATTAAGTTGAATGATGTGCTTATAGATATACTCATGTACCATTTATGAGAGCCTTGTGTTTTGCTAAACCACCATTGATCTATTCATGGACTGGGTCAAGGCTCCCCTCCAATTGTATTTGGTTGATAAAGTATTCTGCCTTACTAAATCCAGAGACTGAGGTTATTTTACTGATTGATAAGTATTCTGGGCTTAAAAAGCCATTGCATCCAAGAGTGTCTGTACGAAAGATAAATATTGACCAGTATGAGAAGTATCACGATTGGCAGGGTCTACCTTCTGACACTTTTTGGAGGCATACCGCCTTGCGTTTATCGATCCTAGCCGATTTTACAATTCAGAATGGCATAAACTCTTTTTATCATGCTGAAGTCGACAATGTTGTGTTTGACCTTGATAATCTTCACGAGTGCCTAGACTTATTAGGTCAAGGAATCTTTGCGCCTAGAGATTCTCTTAATAGAGCGCTTGCTAGCTTTGTTTACATAAACAAGCCGTCTGTCCTGTACGAAGTGTTTAAGTTTTTTTTGCCCCCATTTAATGCATCAAATGAAATGGAAGCGCTTGGTCTTATGGCTCAGAATAGTAGACATTTTTTCAGCCTTCCTACGGAATCATTTTCGATCAGTAGAGATATGTGGAACCAGATCTCTCCACAATATACTCGAGGCATATTTGATGCGGCAGCGATAGGGCAATATCTGCTAGGCATCGATCCTCGTAATTGTCCCTTACAAGTCAAGCGCAATGGTTTTAAAAATGAAAACTGCCTTATAGATTGGAGCAAGTATAATTTTATTGCAGATTACGATTCTCTTTCAATGCTAGATTTGGCTACTTTGAGTACATATAAGTGTTATAATCTTCACGTGCATTCTAAAAGGTTTAAGCTTGCGACAAATATTTTGCGTGGAAATCACAGATTAGTCGAACGCTTAAATAATGGGAGAGCAATTATTATTGGCTCTCGGATTATGGTCATTATGGGTGGACCAATGCGATTCCTGATGAAGCTTTTACGATTCGGTATACGCTATCTTGATCGCTTAACCTTTTTTATGTCTAAGAATTGCTAGGCGGGCAGTCATAACGCTAGATTTGCTCATTTTAGCTAAACGCTTTTTGGAGTATTACAATGAACTCGCTAACGATCTGTGTTCTAGCAAGAAGCCATTCACGCCTCAAGGAATATATTCCACTTATCACTAGAAATATCGCAATTCAAAGGTCTCTTTATGGATCATCAGTTCAGCGTAATCGTATGATTAGGCATATTATTTTTTGTGAGACCTCTATGTTAATATGGCATAAGATGTTGATACAGCTCTTCTCGCTTCCAATGAGACTAGATTTTAGGACAGTTGATCATCTTTTTAAATGGAAGGAGCAATCAAGGACAAGCAAATACTGCTGGGCAACGAAACTTTCAAGGGCAGCTTCGTATGGTTATAGGTGCATGTGTTCTTTCTGGTTTTATGATTTTTTAGCTGAAACGAAAGGCTGCAGATATGTTGCGCGTATCGATGATGATTGCCTTATAGAGTCTTGCCCATGGGATGAAATTCTCGAGGAACTCGATTCAGAGAAATCAGCATTTATATGTTCTTCATTAGGTCCAAGAGACGATTCGGATGTCACGATCGGGCTCAGTGAGTTTGTGGATGACTTCTGCTCCGATAATGATGGCTTGCGAAAACCAAGTTACAACATGAATCCATACACCAATGTAATGATTATAAATCGAACACACTTTGCGCAGGACAGCCTTTTTCATGAATTCGCATCTCGTGTTATTGATTCTGGCTGTATTCACATAAATCGCTGGGGAGACCTTCCATTGTGGGGCGCTTATTTATCTATACAGCCAAGCCCCATTCTGCTAAATGTTAGAAGAGATATTCGATATTTTCATGGATCTCATGACTATCCTGTAAATCTTGAAAAGAGTCACAGCTTAATTCCATTGTCTTTTGGCCTAATTCTTCTTTTCGGAATTTCATATGTTGAGGCTCTGTATCTTAAAGCTTTGGCTCTTGTATTGGCCTTTAGGTCTCAGATTGTTTCATGATTAGTATGATAGCCTTTTTGCCTTAAGGCCCATCGCTGGCAAAAGTTATTGGCGTGCAGAGAGAGCTTATCATGAAGGCAGTGGCTCTGCTTTATTCTGTTCCTAAAAGATATCCCTGGTGATAAAAGTAAAGATTAATTGTTTAAGATATTTATGGCGATGCCGTGAACGACTCTAGCAATCCTTGTGGCTGTAATCTGTGAAAATTTGCCTGATTAGCCCCGGCCATCTCAGCAGCAATCCGCGGCTGATCAAAGAGGCCGATGCTCTCGCGGGTGCTGGTTACCGAGTTCTGGTGATAATTGGGCACTCCTTCCCACCTTATGCCAATGAGATCCTTTCCTACTCGCAACGCTCTTGGCAAGTGGTAGCCAGAGTAAGGTTCGGTTCCTTGGCCCCGTGGTTGATACGTTGGTATCAGCGTCTACGTCAAGAGCTTGCGAAGGTGCTTTACCGCCTAGAGATCGAACCTCAGACCTTGGTTTTACGCGCTTGGCATCCGGCCTGTCCCGAACTCATTCGTGCAGCCCAGAGTGTTCACGCTGACCTCTATATAGCCCACTACCCGGCGGCCCTCCCTGCAGCGGCGCTGGCTGCCCGGGCCCATGGGGCCTGCTATGCCTTTGATGCCGAAGATTTTCATCTTGGTGATTTTCCTGAAGAGCCAGCCTACGACATCCAACGGCAGTTGTTGCACCGGCTCGAAGCTCGCTATCTGCCTGGCTGCACGTTCATCACCGCTTCTTCACAGGGCATTGCAACGGCTTACGCTAATACTTACGGAATTACGCTGCCAGTAGTGCTGCGAAACGTTTCTCCCTTAGCCCACGCTCCTGAGGGCCCTACCCCAAGGGGCAATGCAATACCGGGTCCCTCGCTCTATTGGTTCTCCCAGACCATTGGCCCCGATCGCGGCTTGGAGTGTGCTGTTCGCTCTATTGCTCTGGCTGAGTGTCGGCCTCACCTCTATCTTCGGGGCTTTATCAGTGATGGCTACCGCCAGCGCCTGGCCTCTTTGGCGCGTGCTGAGGATGTGGAGGATCGGGTCCACCTCCTCCCGCCTGCCCCGCCGCCGCAGATGGAGCGGCTGGCTGCCTCCTACGACCTGGGCCTGGTGGCCGAAACTGGAGCCACCCCCAATCACCGCATTGCCCTCGCCAACAAGCTTTTTACTTATGTACTGGCCGGGGTTCCGGCTCTGATCAGCGACATCCCCGCCCATCGGAGCTATGCCGAGTCCGCAGGGGAGTCGGTGCGGCTGTTCGCCACGGAGAATCCCCGCTCCCTGGCCTCCGCCATCGACGCTATCTGGGGAGACGAGGGCGCCCCCTTGGCGCAGGCCAGGCTGGCGGCGTTTCGACTGGGGCAAGAACGGTTGAACTGGGAGCTGGAGCAGGCTCGCCTGCTCGATGCGGTGGAGGATGCCCTGGCTCCAGGAGCCGCTGAAGGTGCGAAGACTCACCCGTGAGCGCCCCCCGGCCTGATGACGACGCCAACCAGGGCGCCAACCGTTCCTACGCCGAGGGCTACCGGGCGCGGCTGGCGGCTGAACCGATCAAGCACCGGCTGCGCGCGGCCCTGTTCCGGGTGCAGTGCTGGCGCTACCGCCGCCAGCTCGCTGCCCTCAAGCGCCAGAAGTCATTGGACTGGGTTGGCGGGATGGTCGACGTGCCCGCCCTCCTGCAGCCGCCCCCTTACCGCTACGGCGCCCTGCGGGGCCCCTGGATCGAGTCGTACTTCTTCGAGCACTGGCTGCGAAACGGAGCCCGATCGGCGGCCACCTACCTGCCGATCTTCTTCGATCCCTTCTTCTTTCAGGTCCAGTCCCACAAATACACGCCCTCCCGGTTCGAGCGCACCCAGCGGGCCCTGAAGGAGACGCTGGCAGGTCTGGATCCCAGCAAGCCCTACTTCACGGTGCTGGGCATGTATGACTTTCCAATCTGGGACTGGCATGCCTTCCCATGCAATGTCGTGGTGTTCAGTGCGAATGGAGGAGGCGACCTGCCGATTCCCCTCCTTCCTGGCTCCATCTCGAGACCTGCCAAAGGCGAGCGTGACATCGCCGTTTCGTTTTTCGGATCTCTTGAAGGGCCAAGCGACTTCAACCAGGTGCGCTCCAGGATGCATGCGGCACTCAAGGATCTCGCCTTCTTCGGCAGGGGGCCCCACTGGCGTGATGGGATGGCCCGCTCCACCTTTTCGCTCTGTCCCCGGGGCCTCGGGCGTGCCAGCTTCCGTCTCTACGAAGCGATGGCCCTGGGCTCGATCCCCATCTACATCTGGGACGACCGCGAATGGCTTCCCTTCCAGGACCGCCTTGATTGGAGTGAATTCGCCATCAGCCTGCCGATCGATGCCATGGATGAACTGCCGGATCGGCTGGCGGCGCTCTCCCCCGAGCACATCCGCGCCATGCAGCGCCGCCTGGTGGAGGTCGTGCCGGCCTACTTCACCATGGAGGCCACCTGCCGGGAGATTGTCGAGCGAAGCAATTGCCTACGCACCGTTGCCGATGCTGAGGCGATCACCCGTGAACGGGTCTTTTCTTGAGCTTCTGACCATCGCCATTCCCCTGTGCTGACCCGCCTGAGCTGCAAGCTCCGCTTCGCTCTCTCCAAGCTCCCCTTCCTTCCAGTCGTCTACACGCTGCGTTGGCGGAACGAGCTGTTCACCCGCCTGGTGTGGACCAAGGTGATGCCCTTCTTCGATGCGTCTAAGGGTCTGCTCAACCATGACCTCTGGGGTTGGGATGTCAACGAGCTGCGCTTCCTGTGGCGCTTCGTGAGACCGGGGATGACCGTGCTCGATGTGGGCGCCCACCATGGGCTCTATGCCCTGGTCGCCGCCCGCAGGAGTGGTCCGAACGGGCGAGTGGTGGCCTTCGAACCGAACCCTTCCGATGCCCGGCGCCTCCGTTGGCATGCCTGCCTCAATGGCCTTGGTCGCCTCCGCGTCGAGCCCCTGGCCCTGGCCGACCGCTCCGGAGAGGTGACCTTCCACGTGCCCGTCAGCGGTGTGCGCACCACGGCCAGCCTGCGCCGCCCGAACGATTCGCGGAGCCGCTTCAAGGCGATTCAGGTGCGGCTCGACACCCTCGACCATGTGGTCGCTGCTGCTCGTATCGAGCAAATCGATCTGATCAAGCTGGATGTTGAGGGGGCTGAAATGCAGTTTCTCGATGGTGCTACCGACACCATCCGGAGATTTCGCCCCCTGTTAATCATCGAATCGATTGATGATGTCTGCAAGGAATGGGGGCACGATGGCCGCCAATTGCTGTTGAGAGTGCAGAATGATTTGGGCTACCGTCTGTTCTCATTCACCGATGAGGGTTATTTGTTGTTCCACGAGGTTGGTGAGGTCTATCCGCTGATCAGCCGATGCAACTACCTAGCCTGTCCGGTGGATGATCTTGGCCGAATCGGGAATTTTGTGTTTATATAAAATTAGGTATAATGCCATGAAGGCAAATCGTTTCCTCAACGGCAGTGATGAATAGGTTCTTCACTTTGGTGCCGCACCACTGGCGCCAGGCGCTGAAGCGTCGCCTGTTCGCCGTGCGCGACATGACCACCCGCCTGCAGCAGCTCAGACGGGCGGGCTTCCGTTGCAGTGGTGCGATCGATGCCGTTGCCTATCGCGGCGACTGGACGCGTGAATTCTGGGATGTGTTTCCCCAGGTGCCGGTGCTGATGATTGAGCCCCAGCCAGAACCTCAATCACAGCTTCGTGATCTGGCTGCATCGGTGGCAGGGAGTGAGGTGCTCGCGGCAGCTCTGTCGGACCAGGCTGGTTCGGTCATCTTTCATCTGCAAGAGTCCAACAGCGGCATCCGACAGGGCGGATCGCCTGATGAAGGGAGCATCACGGTTCCTTGCGCCACCCTCGCGGCGATCCTGCAGGATCGGCCGGGGTTTTTGCCCAATCTGCTGAAGTTGGATCTCCAGGGCCATGAGCTGCAGGCTCTGCATGGAGCCGTAGATCACCTCTCACCCTTTGAGGTGATCATCTGTGAACTCTCAGTGATCCCCATTGGCGATGTGCCGACCTTTGCGGAGGTGAACCGTTTCTTCGAAGAAAATGGCTACCGGCTTTACGACGTGCTGCCTCAGTACGACCGGCCGCTTGATGGGGCCCTGTGGCAACTGGATGCTTTCTATGTACGGCAAGGCTCTGACCTGATTGCCTCGGCGGCTTGGGACTGATGACAACCCAATGGATCGAGAGGCCCGGTCTGCGGGCCAAGCAGTTGTTCGCGCGCTCAACGCTGTGAGCACATCCGGCCGCATCCACTCGCTGGAGGTGCTTCGTTGCGTGGCGGCCCTTGCCGTGGCCTGGTTTCACATCACCCACGGCGGCAAGCTGTTGGCCGGTGCCGCCAGCCCGCTCCTCCAGGCCGCCTCGGCCCTAGGCGCGATCGGCTTTCACGGCATCACGCTCTTCTTCGTGCTCACCGGCTTCGTGATTCCCTGGAGCATCCGCAATGCACCCCCGGTGGATGGTCTGCTGGGTTCGCTTCGCGATCTGCCTTCGTTTCTGATGCGCCGCCTGTTGCGCCTCCAGCCTCCCTACGCCGTGGCCTCTGTGCTGGCGCTGGGCCTCAACTGTCTCTCCACCCTGGCACCGGGGTATCAGGGCAGCTTCAGCGTCACCGTTCCGCAGGCGTTCACGGCCCTGCTCAGCGACAACCTCTACCTCACCGGCCTGCTGGGCGGCAGCTGGATCCTGGTGGTGGCCTGGACCCTCGCCCTGGAGGTGCAGTTCTACGCCGTGGCCGGCCTGATCGAACCCTGGGCCCGGCCCGCCCAGCGTGAGGCTCTTTCACCCTGGCTCTACGCACTGGGGGTGGCGGCCGTTTCGGCCCTGGCGGTGCTGATCCCCCAGAACACGCTGGTGTTCCGGGTGCTGCCGGTGTTCGCGCTCGGCTGGGTCACGGCCCACCAGGCCATGCGGCCCCGGCCGTTGCACTGGCTGGCGATGGCCTGGCTGCTGCTCCTTCTGGCCAGGCTGGCCGGCATCGAGCAGGCCTTGGTGGCCGCGGTGTGCGTTGCGCTGCTGCACCTGGCCCTGGCGGCTCCGGCCTTTGGCCCGGCGCCGTTGCTCTGGTTCGGGGGCATCTCCTATTCGCTCTTTCTCACTCACGTGCCCATCGGCGGGCGCGTGGTGAATCTGCTCAGCCGCTGGCCACTCTCTCCGCTGTCTCAGTTGCTGGTGTGTCTGCTGGCCCTGGTGCTGTCGGTGCTGGTGGCCTGGGGGTTCTGGGCTCTGATCGAGCGGCCAAGCCATCGCTTCAGCCGCCGGCCGCAGCTGCAGGCGTAGGGCCCATCAACAGTAAGATTCTTACACTTGATGGGCGGACATGCGCATCACCAGCAAGGGCCAGGTCACGATCCCCCAGGCCATCCTGGAGCGCTTCGGGCTGTTCCCCCACACGGCCGTTAGCTTTCGGGAAGAGAACGGTCACGTGGTGATCGAAAAGGACGACGACCAGCCCAGTCGTGGCTACGAGGGCATTCGCCGGCTGCGTGAGGCTCGCCTGCGCACCCGCCTGACCACTGAGGAATTGCTTTCCCTCACCAGGGGAGAAGCCTCCTGATGGTGTTGGTGGATTCCAGTGTGCTGCTGGATGTGTTCACCGCTGATCCCAGCTGGTGTTTCTGGAGCAATTAGATATATTAGCACCATCTGAATGCCGGCCCGGTTGTTATCAATGCGATCGTGTACGCAAAAATTTCCTTTGCGGTGCAGCGCATCGAAGAGGTTGAGCACGTTCTGCCCGCCCATCTCTACGACTACCGCCCCATTCCGAAAGAGACCTCGTTTCTGGCGGCCAGGGCCCACGCGGCCTATCTCGAACGTGGCGGCCAGCGGCGAATGATCCTTCCAGACTTCCTCATCGGTGCCCATGCCCTGGTGGAAGGGATTCCCTTCCTCACCCGTGATCAGAGCCGCTACCGCCAGGCCTTTCCTGGTCTAAAAATCATCTGCCCCGCCTAGTGCGCCTCCTGCTGCTGCTGCCCCCCCCCCCCCCCGTCGACAGCCAGCGCGTGAGCATGACACTGACCTATTTCGACGCCTGGTGTTCGGTCCACTGAGCTGCGGCCGCTTTCCGCATTGCTAGCACGAAGATCTAGAACGATAATTAACAATCACCTGCTCCGATTCAAGCTTTTGATATTGTCCATGCATTTCTCGTGGGTGTAATTTACATACGTTGCTTGCTTGTTTATGGTAAACATGCTTGTGATGGTTTCTGGTCAATCTCACTGTCTTTAAGAAGTCATTTCTTGGCTTAAGCCAAACTACTGATTTGCTATTTATGGGTCGCTTGAAAACTGGAAAGGGTCAGTTTGTGGGTTGGAAGAATCTTCCGCACTCTCTAACCTCTTTTTCTCAGGCTTTGCGACGTAAGTTTTTCGGGCGTTTTCCTCGACAGCCTTGGATACCTTTTGCCGCCTCCAAGAAATTAGACGAGATTCTGCGGAGTAATTGGAAGGTATGGGAAGTAGGCTCAGGTTTTAGTACTCTTTGGCTCTCGGATCGCGTTCAGTCCTTAGTCAGCATTGAAGCTTCGGAGGAATGGTTTAAGTTACTATGTATAATGATAGAAGGCGAGAAAATCGATAATGTAGATTTAAGGTATGAATGGCGTGGAAGCGTGATGTCGGATTTTTCCGAGCTTCCTGATGGACATTTAGATCTATTGTTTATTGATGGAGGCCCAAGATCAGAATGCTTTACAAAAGGATTTCCAAAGGTAAAGAAGGGGGGATTTATTTATTGCGATAACTGGGACAATGATGATTTTTGGGGCAAGAGCCGGGACTATATTCTGGTTGATTTGATCGAGGAGATTTCTTCTTGTCAGAACTTTGTCGATTATGTTCCTGCTCAAGTTGGTGTCTACGAAGGTCTGCTTGTGCGCAAGCGTTGAGATACTTGCCAGTATTCATGTTTGAGATTGTGCATAATTCAGCTTTTGACAATATCGAATCAATTCTTTTAGCTGATCTGGGTTTTCGTCTGCAGTGTCGGAGCACGCATAAACTGTTCGCGGTTGATTCAATCAACGACAAGTGCATGCCGTTACCATGACTGATTTTTGAGATTTTAAGTGATAGAGGCTCGGAGTATTTGACCGGAATTCAGTCTTGCTTGCTGGTGGGCCAATCTTGAGAGTTCTTCTGGTCTCCCCCCGCTTTCCCCCCACCAGCGCCGCCGACAGCCAGCGTCTGCGCATGCTGCTGCCCCACTTCGCCGCCCAGGGGGTGGAGGCGGAGGTGCTGGCGGTGGATCCCGTCTGCGTGGCCTCCCCAATGGATCCCTGGCAGGCGGACGCTCTGCCGGCCACCGTGCCGATCCACCGGGTCCGCGGCCGCAGCCTGCGCTGGAGCCGTGTGCCCGGCCTGGGCAGCGTCGAGGCCCGCTGCCTCGGGGCCCTGGCTGCGGCCGGTGATCGTCTGCTCAACGAGCGCCCCTTCGATCGGGTGCTGGTCTCCAGCACCGCCTTCGGCTGCTTCCGCCTCGGGCCCCGCTGGCGCCAGCGCTTCGGGGTGCCGTTCGTGCTGGATTACCAGGATCCCTGGGTCAACGACTACTACCGCGATCACCCCCAGATCAGCCCGCCCGGCGGCCGCCTCAAATACGCCCTCGCCGATCGCCTGAATCGCAGCCGCGAACCCCGGGTGCTGCAGACCTGCTCCGGTTTGATCGCCGTCAGTGCGGCCTACCTCGACGATCTGCATCGGCGTTATCCCTTCACCGTTGGGCGGCCCTCCCTTGAGCTGCCGTTTCCCGGTGCGCCCGAGGATTTCGAACGCCTGGAGGCGATCCCCCCCGGCGCCCTGCCCTTTGATCCCGGCGACGGGCTGATCCACTGGCTGTCGATCGGCCGGGGCGGCGCTGATCTCACCACGGCGCTCGAGGGCCTGTTCCTCGCCCTCAAGCGCCATGCTTCAGCAAGCCTGCTGAGCCGCCTGCGGCTCCATTTCCTCGGCACCTCCTACGCCGCCGCAGGGTCCGGGATCCCCAGCATTCGCCCCGTTGCCGAGCGCCTCGGGCTGGGCCACCTGGTGGAGGAGCGCACCGATCGCCTGCCCCTCTCGCTCACCCTCGCCAGCCTCAGGGCCGCCGATGCCCTGCTGGTGATCGGCTCCGATGATCCGGCCTACACCGCCTCCAAGCTCATCCCCTACCTGCTGGCCCGCCGCCCCCTGCTGGCGCTGATGCACGAGCGCAGCCCGGTGGTGCCCTTGATCAGATGCTGCGGGGGCGGCACGGTGGTGCCGTTCCCCAGCGGCGAAAGCCCAGGCACCCTTGCGGCCGCCATCGACCACGCCTGGCTGCAGCGGGATCAGTACGCCACCCCCGTGCCCCTCGATCCGCAGGCGATCAGACCCCACACCGCCGCCGCCCAGGCCGCCCAGTTGATGGACTTCCTGCGCCGCTGCCGATGACCGGCTTTCCGCCCCTCACCACCGCCACCACGGAAGACCTCTCCCGTTCCTACCGAGCGTTGCAGCAACCGCTGCTGCAGTGGTTCGGTGCCGGCAGCCTCGTGTCGGTGGCCTTTGTGGCGTCCCGCTCCTTCGATCAGGCCCTGGCCCTGGCGCTGATCCTGGCCGCCTGCTGGAGCGTGCTTGTGCTCTGGGAGCGCTCCGCTGGCCTGGAACTACCCATTCTGCCCGTCTATGTCAGCTTCCAGACCCTGCTCTTCGGCCTGCCGCTTCTCCTCAGCACGGCGGCTCTGGATGACTCCAGCGGATCCCAGATCGTGGCGGCAGGCTTTGCGGTGGCCCTCTGGCTCCTGAGCCTCCTCGTGGGCTGGTGGCTGGTGCAGCCCAGCTGGTTCCAGTTGCGCCCGGCTCCGCCCCTGCCCCTCAATGCCCGCCGCCTGGCCCTGCTGCCCCACGGCCTGCTGGCGGCCGGCCTGCTGATCGATCTGCTGCTCAGCTCAGGGATCTACTGGCAGCTGGCGGGTGGCTTGGGAAGCACCCTGCTCTCACCCGTGCGCACCCTGGCGGCAGCCATGGAGCTGATCGGCGGTTTCCTCGGTGCCCTCGAGTTCGGCGCCGGCCGCCTCCAGAACGCTGCCGTCTGGTGGGCCCTGTGGGCGGCGATCGTGGGTCAGAGCCTCTTCTCGCTCCTGCTATCCAGCAGCCAGGCGATGCTGTTGAGCACGATCTTCGGGTTGTGGCTGGCCTCCGCCCGCCGGGCCCTGCCGATCACAGTGGCCCTGCTGCTGCTGCTGGCCTTCCTCAACCAGGGCAAGTTCGTGCTCCGTGAGCGTTACTGGGGCGGCGGACTGCCCCTGCCCTCCAACCCGATCGAACTGATCAGTGAATGGATCGCCGCCAGCACCGCCTCAGAGGCCGCCGGCACCGGCCAGCAGGCCACCGAGCGCCTCAACACGCTGCAGAACGTGATCTTCATCCAGGGGCAGCTGGCCGCCGGGGTTCCCCCGATGGAGGGTGAAAGCTATGGGCTGATCCCCCAGGTGCTGGTGCCCCGGGTGCTGGCCACTGAGAAGGTCCGCAGCCAGGAGGGCCAGGTGCGGCTCAACCTCCACTTCGGCCGCCAGGCCACCCGCGAGCAGACCGAAACCACCTACATCGCCTGGGGGTTTCTGGCGGAAGCGCTCGGCAATTTCGGCGACTTCTTCGGCCCCCTACTGGTGGGCATCAGCTGCGGCGCCCTGCTGCGCCTGAGCGCCAATCTGGGCCGCCAGCAGCTGCTGCTCACCTCTCCGGGCGTGATCAGCCTCACCCTGCTGCTGCTCTGGGTGGTCTCCTACGAATTCGTGGCCAGCACCTTCGCCGCCGCCGCCTTCCAGTGGGTGGTGATGTATTCGGCCGTGATCTGGCTGGTGCGCAAGTTCCTGCCGGCGTGAGCACCCGTCTTGCGATCGTCGTCAGCCATCCGATCCAGTACTACGCCCCCTGGTTTGCCGCGCTGGCGGCTGAGCCTGATCTGGTGATCGAGGTGTTCCACCTCTGGGATTTCGGTGTCACCCAGCAACTGGACCGGGGCTTCGGCCAGAGTCTCCAGTGGGATCTGCCCCTACTGGAGGGCTACACGAGCCGTTTCGTCGCCAACGTCTCCCTCGACCCCGGCACCCACCACTTCGGCGGGCTCCACAACCCCTCCCTGGTGCTGGAGCTGCTGGCCTGGCGGCCCCAGGCCGTGCTGCTCTTCGGCTACGGCTGGCGCACCCACGTGAGCCTGCTGCTCGATCCGCGCCTGAGGACGATTCCGATCCTGTTTCGTGGTGATTCCCATGATCTGGTGGCGCCAAGGGGCTGGCGGCAAAGCCTGGCCCGCCTGTTGCGGCGCCTGCTGTTCCGCCGGCTGGCCGTTGCCCTGGCTGTGGGTTCGGCCAACGTCGCCTGGCTGCGGGCCTCCGGAGTGTCGGCGCAGCGGATCGTGATCGCCCCCCACGCCGTCGACAACGCCCGTTTCCAGGCCGCCGCGCCCCAGGCCGAGCGTGAGGCCCGTGCCTGGCGCGCCGAGCTCGGCATCGCCCCGGGGGCGCCGGTGGTGCTGATCGCCGGGAAGTTCGAACCCAAGAAGCAACCCCTGCAACTCCTGGCGGCCTTTGCCGCCCTGAACCACCCCACCGCCGTGCTGCTGCTGGTGGGCGCCGGGGTGCTGGAGCGCCAGCTGCGGGAGGCCGCCGCCGCCCTGGCACCCGGCCGGGTGGTGATCGCCGGCTTCCAGAACCAGTCGGCGATGCCGCGCACCTATGCCACGGGCGATCTGTTCGTGCTTCCCTCCCTGGGGCCTGGCGAAACCTGGGGGTTGGCGATCAACGAGGCGATGAACCTGGCGCGGCCCGTGCTGGTGAGCAGCCATGTGGGCGGCGGCCCCGATTTGGTGATCCCCGGGGTCACAGGCTGGGTGTTTCCCGCCGGCGATTCCATCGCCCTGCGCGCCGCCCTGGCCGAGGCCCTGGCCGACCCTGCGCGCCTGCGGCGGATGGGCCAGGCGGCCCGCGCCCACATCGAGGGCTTCAGCTACGCGGCCGCCACCGCCGGCCTGCGCCGGGCCCTGGCGATCGCGGGGGTGGCCTGATGGCCCGCCGCTCACCGGCTCCGGTGGTGGACCTGATCGTGCCTGAGCTCTACGCCAGCGACGGCGGCGTGCAGATCTACAGCCGCACCATGATCCGCGGCCTGCTGCAGGTGCTGCCCCCGGCCGTTCGCCTGCGGGTGTTTGTGCGCAACGACCGCCCCCGCCACCGCCCCGCGCAGCTGGATCCCCGCATCGAGCTGCACCTGCTGGGTTCGCCCGTCAGGGGCTGGGCCTTTCTGCGCTTCATCGGCGCCCTTCTGGCGTCGCTCCGGCGCCAGCGACCCGCCCTGCTGATCGCCACCCATCCCAACTTCGCCCCGATCCAACTGCTGCTGGGGCGGCTGGCGGGCTGCCCCACCTGGGCCTCGGCCCATGGCATCGACGTCTGGAACCTGCGGCCGGGGCCGCGCCGCTGGGCCCTGCGCCGACTGTCGCGGCTGCTGCCGGTGAGCCGCTACACCGAGCACCAGCTACGCCGCCAGCTGGGCTCCAGGCGAGTCGGCCCCTGCCCGGAGCTGGTGGTGCTGCCCAACACCTACAGCGATTGGACCTTCTGCCCGGGCCCTCGGCCCCCCCATCTGCTCGAACGCTATGGCTTGGAGCCCGATCAGCCGCTGATCTTCTGCCTCACGCGGCTCTCCAGCCTCGATCGCTATAAGCACGTTGACGGCCTGATCGCGGCCATGCCCGAGCTGTTGCTCAGCCGCCCCGCCCTGCGCCTGCTGATCGGCGGAGAGGGCGATGACGTCCTCCGCCTGCGGGCCCTGTTGCGCTCCCTGAATCTCAGCGATTCCGTGCAGTTGCCCGGCCGGATCGCCGCCGCTGAACTGGCCGACCACTACCGCCTTGCCAGCCTGTTTGCGCTGCCCAGTGAAAAAGAAGGCTTCGGCATCGTGTTTCTCGAGGCTGCCGGCTGCGGCACGCCCGTGTTGGCCGGTAACCGCGATGGCTCGGTGGATCCGCTCGCCGATGGCGCCTTCGGCTGCCTGGTGGACCCGCGCCTGCCCCTGGCCCCGCCCATCCAGGCCCTGCTCGAGGGCTACGGCGAGCCCCTCTGGCATCAGCGTGAGGCCCTGGCGGCGGCGGTGGCGGAGCGCTTTGGCTTTGAGGCGTTCTGTGGGCGGCTGCGGACGTTGCTGGCTGATGTGCCGGCGCTTGTGCGGGAGACCTGAGCGATGTGCGGCATCGCTGGCCTGTTGTCTCCCTCCGCCGAGCCATCGGCTCCCGATCTGGTGGCGGCCCTCGACCAGGCCCTCGCCCACCGCGGCCCCGATGACGCCGGTGTCTGGAGTGAGCGGGGCATCACCCTGGTTCACCGGCGCCTGGCGATCCAGGACCTCTCCCCCGCCGGCCACCAGCCGATGCCCTCGGCCTGCGGGCGCTACGTGGTGGTGTTCAACGGCGAGATCTACAACCAGCGCGAGCTGCGCTGTCAGCTGGAGCGCCTGGGCCACCGCTTCCATTCGAGCAGCGACACCGAAGTGCTGCTGGAGCTCTATGCGCGCTATGGCCTCGGCGCCCTGCAGCGGCTACGGGGCATGTACGCCTTCTGCCTCTGGGATCGCCAGGAACGCCGCGCCCTGCTGGCCCGCGATCCCTACGGCATCAAGCCCCTCTACCTGCACCACGGCAGCCATGGCGAACTGCTGTTCGCCTCCGAGCTGCGCGCCCTGCTGGCCACCGGGCGGGTGCCGCGGCGGCTGGATCGGCAGGGGCTGGCCGATTTCCTGAGCCAGGGCAGCCTCCCCCACCACCGCACCCTGGTGGAGGGGATCACCCCGCTGCCCCCCGGCCACCTGGGCCTCTGGCAGGAGGGCCGCTGGCAGATCCAGCGCCACTGGCAGCCCAGCTACGCCCCCGATGGGGTGCTGGAGGGCCCCGATCTGGTGGCCCACACCCGCACGGCCCTGGGCGCCTCGGTGCGGGCCCACCTGCTCAGCGATGTGCCCGTGGGCCTGTTCCTCTCCGGTGGTCTTGATTCCGCCGCCGTGCTCGCGTTGGCGGAGCAGCCGCTCACCACCATCTCGATCGGCTTCGCCGAGGCCGGCTTCGATGAATCCGGGCGTGCCGCCGCCCTCGCCCGTCAGTTCGGCGCCACCCACCACAACGTGCAGCTCCGCGCCGCCGATGCGGCCGCCCACATCCCCGGCTTCCTGGGGGCGATCGATCAGCCCAGCGTCGATGGCTTCAACACCTACGGCGTCTCCAAGCTGGCGGCGGGGCTGGGGCTCAAGGTGGTGCTCAGCGGCCTGGGCGGCGATGAATTGTTTGGTGGCTACCCCAGCTTCCAGCGCCTGCCCCGGGCCTGGCGGCTGCACCGCGGCCTGCAGGCCCTGGCTCCGTTGGCCGCCGCCGCCCTCGGCCGCAGCCACCGCGCCGGTGCCCAGCGGATCGCCGACGGCCTGCGCCGGCCGGCCTCGATCGAGAGCAGCTACCGCTCCCTGCGCGGCATCTTCTCCCCCAGCGAGGTGGCCCGCCTGCTGCGCCACTGGGGCCTGGAGCCCCCGGAGCCGCAAGGCCCTGAGGCCTCACCCGTGGAGGATTCCTCCCGCTTCCCCAGCGCCGCGGATCAGATCGCCTGGCTGGAGAGCAGCCTCTACATGGGCCAGCAACTGCTGATCGACAGCGATGGGATGGCGATGGCCCACGCGCTGGAGTTGCGCCTGCCGCTGGTGGATGCGGAGCTGCTGCGGGCCGTGGCCGGTCAGCCGGCCGCCCAGCGCCTGGCGGCGCGTAAGCGCCTGTTGCGCCAGGCGGTGCCCGAGGCCGAAGCGCTGGTGGGCCGGGCCCCCAAGCAGGGCTTCTCCTTCCCCTTCCAGCGCTGGTTCGACGCCAACGACTTCCAACCCCGCGCCTGGGGGCTGCCGCCGCTGCCCCCCACCCCCGCCGACCTCGACCTGCGCCCCTGGGCCCGCCGCTGGGGGCTGCTGGTGCTCAGCGATTGGCTGGAGCGGCACCTGGGGGTGGAGCTGACGTGATGTTCCAAAGGGGCCTGCCCTACATCTGGCGCCATCCGCTCAGCCGTCGCGACCGGCTTCAGGCGACCGGCCGCTATCTGCGCTGGCAGCCCGGCGCCCGGCTCTTGCCCTGGCCCGTGGCCGTGCCCTGGGTCAATGGCACCAGCCTCGTGATCACCCGCGGCATGACCGGCGCCACCGGCAACTTCTACTGCGGTCTGCATGAATGGCCCGACATGGCCTTTGTGCTGCATCTCCTCCGGCCTGCGGACAGCTTCGCCGACCTGGGAGCCAACGTGGGCAGCTACACCGTGCTGGCTTCGGGGGCCGTGGGCTGCTGTTCGCTGAGCTTCGAGCCGGCCCCCGCCACCTTCTCCTGGCTGCAGCGCAATCTCGCCTTCAATGGCCTGCTCGATCAGGTCAGCGCCTATCAGGCCGCCCTCGGCAGTGAGCCAGGCCACCTGCGCTTCAGCCTCGATCGCGGTCCAATGAATCAGGTGGTGGGAGACGACTACGCCGGGCACGCCGCCGGCGTCGAGGTGCTGCCGATCGATGCCATTGCGGGGTTGCGCCAGGCCGCGCTCTGGAAGCTCGATGTGGAAGGCCACGAACGGGAGGTGCTGCGCGGAGCCCGGCAGACCCTGGCTGAGGCGCCGCCGATGGCGCTGTTGATCGAAGACCGCAGCCCGGATGTGCAGAGCGTGCTGTTGGGCCATGGCTACCAGGCCTGCGGCTACGACCCCTGGACCCGGACGATCACGGTTGATCCCCATGCCCGCACCGGCAACCAGATCTGGATCCGAGATCTCACCTGGGCCCGCGGCCGGGTGGCCTCAGCGCCCTGCTTCGATGTGCTGGGCCTTTCGATCTGAGGCCGGCATGAACATCCTCCACCTCATCCCCTCGATTAGCCCTCTGCGCGGCGGCCCCAGCCAGGCGGTGCTGGCGATGACCGCCGAGCTGCGCCGTGAGGGGGTGGAATTTGTTCAAGTTAAACTCTTGAATTCATGACCAATAAACAACGAATTTGCTTCAAATGAATTCCCTTAGAAAGTCAGGGCGCATTAAGAGCTTGGATGGTATTAGAGGAGTCGCTATTATTTTGGTATTGATCTCTCACTTCCCTTATGCCAACAATTTTCCTGTGCAAATTGCCAATGCTTATCATTGGGTATTTTCTTTTGGCGATCTTGGAGTAAGAATTTTCCTTGTCTTGTCTGGATTTTTAATTTCAGGTATTTTGTTGGATGAGCTCCAATGCAAGGGGTCTGTGGATCTCCGCAAGTTTTACCTGCGACGTGCGTATCGGTTGCTGCCGGTCTGTGTCGTCTACATTGCCACTCTTATGCTTCTTGATCTCGTTTTGATTTATTCGGACAGTCTTTCTTCGTATGCAGGTGCTTTGAGTCAAACAAGGAATTATCTTGGTGTTGGCAACTCGGCGACAGTTCATTTCTGGAGTCTTTCTGTTGAGTGGCAGTTTTATGCGTTGTGGCCCATGATGTTTATTCTCTTTGGCTTTGGTTCACCAAGGAAAGCCATCGTAGGCATATTTTTAATCGTTTCCGTTGTGGTATTGGTTCGACTGGCCGCTCCAGATCCTGGGGCCGGCGGTTCAGTTATCGCAAGATTGCTGGGGCCCCGCGGTTTGATGCGTTATGCAGATTCTCTTGTAATTGGCGTCGCAGGCGCCTATCTTTGGAGAAGATTAAATAATTCGTCGATTGCTAAATTCTTTTCCGCGGGGGAGGCTCAAGTTGCAGGAATCCTTCTCGTTCCTGTCATGTTCTTCCTGGACTGTTATCATGCGGGGCCACTATTGCTCGATGCACTGAGGCAGCCCCTGATCGGTTTGATCATGTTATTTGAAATATTTTTGGCCTGCTCGGAAACAGGCGGGATTTTGGTAAGGGCGTTATCCGCTAAATGGTTGATCAGTATCGGTGTCATTAGCTATTCTCTTTATGTTTGGCACGTACTTTTTCTCTCGCACTTCTTCTTCGGCCATTCTCAGGATTACTCCATTCCATTCCTGTGGGATTGGAGGATTTGGCTTGTGCCTTCCTTTGTAGTAGCAGTCGCATCTTATTCCTTGCTTGAGAAACCGTTTTTCTCCGTACGCGCCTCGTTGAGAAGGGAGTGATTCAAGCTTTTGGGATTCGATCGTTTCGGCTTGGTACATGTTGCTGAGAATCCTCCACCTCATCCCCTCGATCAGTCCCTTGCGCGGTGGCCCCAGCCAGGCGGTGCTGGCGATGGCCGCCGAGCTGCGCCGCCAGGGGGTGGACGCCCGCATCCTCACCACCAACGACGACGGGCCGGGGCTGCTGGCGGATCTGCCCCTGGGCGAGTGGCACGAACGCCAGGGCGTACCCGTGCTGGCCTTTCCCCGCTGGAGTCCGCCCCTGGGGCCCCTGCGGGAATTCGCCGTGGCCCCTGGGCTCACGCGCTGGCTGCGGGCCCACCTGCGTGAGTTCGATCTGCTGCACGTGCATGCGCTGTTCTCCTATCCCTCCACCAGCGGCATGGCCGTCGCCCGGGCCCTGAAGGTGCCCTACCTGCTGCGCAGCATCGGCCAGCTCAACCGCTGGAGCCTGAAGCAGAGCCCTGGCCGCAAGCGGCTGCTGCTCAGGCTGATCGAGCGCCGCAACCTGGAGGGGGCGGCGGCCTTGCACTTCACCAGTGACGCCGAGCAGCAGGAAGCGGCGGATCTGGGCCTGGCCACCCCGTCCTTCGTGTTGCCCCTGGGGGTGGAGCTGCCGGAGTTGCCGGAGTTGCTGCTGGCGCGGGAGCGTGGGGCGTCTGATCGGATTGTCTTTTTGTTCCTTTCTCGCCTCCATCCCAAGAAGCAACTGCCGCTGCTGCTGGAGGCCCTCGCCGCCCTGCAACTCCAGCGCCCCGAGGCCCCCTGGACGCTGCAGATCGCCGGGGAGGGGGAGCCCGCCTATCTGGCCGAGCTCAGGGCCCTCGCTCAGCGGCTGGGCCTTGCCGAACGCTGCCAGTGGCTGGGTTTTGTGGCTGGTGCCCGCAAACTGGAGCTGCTGCAGCGCGCCGACTGGTTCGTGCTGCCCTCGGCTTCAGAAAACTTCGGCATCGCCGCCGCCGAAGCCCTCGCCGCTGGCACCCCCGTGATTCTCTGTCCAGGCGTAGCCATCGCCGCTGCGGTGGAACGGGCTGGGGCGGGTGTGGTGGTGGAGGCCGACTTGGAGGCCCTGGCCGGGGCGTTAAAGCGCGCCCTGGAACAACCACCTGCCGCGATGACGGAGGCGGCGCGCCTTCTGGCCACGAACATTTACTGCTGGGGATCGATTGTTGCTCAGCTGGAGCAGTACTACCAGGAGATCCTCAAGGACTTCTCTGGCGCTGGTGGGCGTCGACCATCGGCCCGATCCCCTCTAAGGACTGAAATCTAAAGGCCTGTGTTTATCTCATCGATCCATTCGTGGTTACCCGACAGCCTGATCAATCCATGGTGAGCCATGCAGGCCCCCAGCTGTCCCAGCGAGAACTCCTGCGTTCATGAACACAACCTTGGTCTCATTGATTGGCCTTTGGCCCCTGCAGCACTCCTGGGTACCCGATTGCGTGCGGTCCTGGGGGCTGATGGAAGGATGCTCGGACGAGATTCTTCTGCTTTCCGATGGGGGCGGCGAACTCACGCCAGAGGCGCTGTCTGTGCTGCCCAGACACCTCCGCTTTCGCATCGAACTGGATCAGGAGCAACGCGTTGCGGTGGCGTTGGAACCCTTTCCTTTACTGCGTCAGATCCGTGCGGAGGATCTCACTTGGCGCAAGATTCTCGATGTCGCGGTGATCGGAGCAGATCTGGAACGGGTGCTGCTGATCGATACCGATGTTCTGATCCGTTGCCCTGTGCGGCTCCCCGAGGGAACATGCCTCCATTACCTGCGAGAGGACGTGCCGGCCTACCGGGCTCATTGGACAATGCCGTTGCGGGAAGCGATGGTGCTGTCGTTTAATGCAGGTTTTGTGCTGCTGCAGCCCGCCGCGATTGATCTCCATTTCCTCGAGCGCACGGTCAGGCGCTACTTCGCGGGTTTACGCAACAAATGGTGGTCCGAGCAATCAGCTTGGTCGCTGCTGGCGGGGCGTGACGTGGAGCCGAGGTTCTTCGATGGTCAGTCGGCCTGCGTTCTCTCAGGGTTCGCCACCCGTTCCGCTGCGGACGTGCGAGCCAATCGGGTTAAGTTCATCTCCTCCAAGCAACGGCTTACGGCTCAGCAACTGATTGCCCAGGCTGGCTCATCACCGGTGTTGCATCTCTCTGGTCTCTCTAAGCAGCATTTCGATGTAATCTATGTCGACAGAAATCGCCCTTTCTCTGCGGACAGCGAACCTATTCTGTTGTGTGCCCATCCGGATCCGCCCATTAATTTAGTGGCTAAGTTGCTGTTGGCCCTGAGATTACTTCTGCTTAATGTATTTCGGCGTGGTTGACTGCAGCTCGGTTCTGGATGGGATCACGCCACTGCTGCTCACTTACAATGAGGAGCCCAACATCGCCCGTACCCTCGAGGGCCTGACCTGGGCGCAGCGGATCGTGGTCATCGACAGCGGCAGCACCGATCGCACCCTGGAGATCCTGGCGCTCCATTCTCGGGTGGAAGTCGTCCACCGCGCCTTCGATTCGTTTGCTGAGCAGTGCAACTTCGGCCTCACACAGATCAATACCTCATGGGTGCTCAGCCTTGATGCCGATTACCGGATTTCCCTAGGGCTCGTTGCTGAAATCCGAGCAGCCTTGGCTGAAGTCTCTGATGCCATCAAAGGTTTCCGCATTCCCTTTCGCTATTGCGTCGATGGAAAGCCTTTGCGGGGATCCATTCTCCCCCCTCGACTGGCCTTGTACCGGCTGGGTTCCGGCCGCTACGTCAACGACGGCCATGCCCATCGCTATGAGCTCCAGGGTGCATCAGCTTTGCTGAATCAGCCGATCCTCCACGACGACCGCAAACCTCTTGCCCGTTGGCTGCGTTCCCAGGAGGGTTATCTCCAACAGGAAGCCAGCAAGTTGCTCACCACTCCCCATGGTCAGCTCTCCGCCGCCGATCGCCTGCGCAAGACCCATGTGCTCGCCCCGTTTGCGGTGCTGCTGGTGTGTCTGGTGCTCAAGGGCGGCCTGCTCGATGGCTGGCGCGGCTGGTTCTATGCCTTCCAGCGGATGTATGCCGAAATCCTGCTAAGCCTGATGCTCTGGGAGGCCCGGATGTGACGGCACCCGCGATCGGCGACTACGGCTGGAGCCAGCGGATTCCCTCTGAGGAGGCCTTCCTGCTGGCGCCCCTGGCACAGCTGCTACCGGCCGCCCAGGGGCCGCAGGGTCCGTTGCGGGTGCTTGATCTGGGCTGCGGCAACGGCTGGTTGAGCGGCTGGCTGGCCGGGCGCGGCTTCCAGGTGGTGGGGGTGGACCCGAGCGCCTCCGGGATCGCCGAGGCCCGGCGCGCCCATCCCCAGCTGCGCTTTGAGCCCCTCATCGCCACGCCGCAGCTCCTGGAAACGTTGGGCGAAGCGCCGTTTGATCTGGTGGTGAGCCTGGAGGTGGTGGAGCACTGCTACGCCCCCCGCGACTGGGCGGCGGCGGCCTTCAGCGCCTTGCGCCCCGGCGGCCAACTCATCGTTTCTACGCCGTACCACGGCTACCTCAAGAACCTTGCGCTCGCCGCCACAGGCCAGCTCGACGCCCACTTCACGGCCCTCTGGGATGGGGGCCACGTCAAGTTCTGGAGCCGCCGCAGCCTCGGCCAGCTGCTGGTGGAGGCGGGCTTCGAGCTGGAGGCGTTCCGTGGTGCCGGCCGGCTGCCGCTCCTCTGGAAGTCGATGCTCCTGCGGGCCCGCACCAACGAACCAGCCGCCCTGCGCACCGCCTCCAAACAGCTGGCGGGCAACGGAAATGGCCCCTCCTCGTAGCGGGCCTCCACCGCAAACACCTGGAGAGCGAGCAAGTCAGCCGGTGGCATAGAGCACTTTCCCTTCCCGTGCCACGTCGCCCATCACGTGCCAACGGGAGCCGGCCATGCGCGCAGCGTCCTGCCAGCCGGTCACCAGCAGATCAACGCCCACCGGCACCGAGCCCAGCAGCGACCGGTAGCGGCGCCAGCCCGCCAGCTTCTGCTGGGGCGTGAGCTGGGCGCTGCGGGTGATCACCACCAGATCCAGATCCGAGTCGCTGCGGGCCTCACCGCGGGCTCTGGAGCCGAACCCCACCACGGCCTTCACCTCCGGCTCGGCGATCAGCGCCAACAACCCGGAGCGCAGTCGATCGCCATCCAGCCCAGGGCCCAGCTCCAGCCCCGCAGGCAGGTCGGTGGGATGCTCCCAGGGAAGGGCCGGAGGCGTTGGGATCACAGCCATGGCCTCAGGTTAGATCCGCTTCACTGGGCGTTTCAAGCACCCCCGCTCAGACTTGCAGTACGTCTGTACTATTATGTGGTGAGCTTCGGTGCTGGCTACGGTGTGGTTTCTCGATCGTCAAGCCTGGGCAGCCTTTGGCGGCGCCATCCTGCTGGCTTTGATCACCCTGTTGACGAGCTACGACCATGTCGATGTCCCTGGAGTCGCCACTTCCTTCCCACTACCGCAGCAAGCAGGAATTCCTTGCATCGCTGTCGCCCTGGCGGCGGCTTTTGGCGAACTTAAATTGGCATCCGACGATCGAAAAGCGGATTCAGCTATACGCGCTCGAGCAGAAAGCGATCGAGCGCGAGCAGCGGATGCAGCGGCTCGAGAACGAGATCGCGCAGATCGAGAGCGAGATCGTGCAGATCGAGAGCGAGAACGCTCGTCTCGCTGCGATCAACTCCAGGCTAGAGCGCTTCGAGCGGGAGCACTTGTCTGGCTCGACCCCTCTCCTCTCCACCGGCGATTCCTCGAACTCGTAGCTGCTGAACTGGCTGATCTCCCCGGTGGGCCCTTGCGGTGATTCAACCGCTCGATCAGGCCCCACACCCCCCATGCTCCAAGACCTCGCCGCCTACCGCCTGCCTCCCGACTTCTCCGTCGGGGCCCCCAAGCCGGTGCAGCTGCTGTGGTTCTGCGCCGGCAGCCCGCTGCTGGCGGCGCGCTGGTTGCCGGGTTCGGCCTGGCGTGTGGCCCTGCTGCGGGCCTTCGGGGCGCGGCTGGGGCGGGGCTGCCGGATCAAGCCCGGCCTGCGGGTGAAGTACCCCTGGCAGCTGGTGGTGGGTCAGGCCTGCTGGCTGGGGGAAGCGGTGTGGATCGACAACCTGGCCCTGGTGCGCCTCGGCGACCGAGTCTGCCTCTCCCAGGGGGCCTACCTCTGCACCGGCAACCATGATTTCCGTCAGCCCACGTTTGATCTGCTGCTGGGGCCGATCGAACTGGGCGATGACGTCTGGATCGGTGCTCGGGCCGTGCTCGCCCCCGGCACCCGGGTGGGCGCCGGCACCGTGGTCGCCCTGGCGGCGGTGGCCAGTGGCGTGCTTGAGCCGGGAGCGATCTATGCCGGGCACCCGGCCCGCCTGAGCGGCCCCCGCTGAGCACCCCAGCATTGACGCCCTGAGCAGGGCCAGATGTAATGAAGTGCTCACCGGGGCTTAAGGATGCAGCGACTCCTATCCCCCAGGCTGCCCCCAGCACCCACCGGCCGCCTGAAACCGTGAGCAACGGTCTTTCCCCACCACCCTCCGGCGCCTCTGCAGCCCCCCTGTGGGGCCTGCGCCGCCTGAGCGCCCAGTTGCGTCACCGCTGGGCCTGGCGCTCCAGCGTCAGCCGCACCGCCCGGCTCACGGTGGTGAGCCAGTTCTTTCCCCCCGATTTCGCCGCCACCGGCCAACTGCTGGATGATCTGAGCGTGCGCCTCGCCCAGCGGGGCCTCCAGGTGCAGGTGGTCAGCGGCCAGCCTGCCTATGCCTTCCGCCAGAAGGACGCCCCGGGCCTGGAGTTCCTGCCCAACCGCTGCATCCGCCGCACGCGCGTCTCGCGGCTCTGGCCCAGGCGCATCCGCGGCCGCGCCGTCAACGGGCTGCTGTTCTGCCTGCGCACCAGCGCCCGGCTGCTGCGCTATGCCCGTCGCGGCGATCTGATCCTCTACACCACCGAACCCGCCTACCTGCCGGTGGTCGGCTGGCTGCTGCACCTGTTCACCCGCACCCCCTACATGGTGCTGCTCTACGACCTCTACCCCGACGTGCTGGTGGAGCTCAAGGTGCTGGGCGAGCGCCACTGGCTCACGCGCACCTGGCGTGAATTGAACCGCTGGGTGTTTGCCGAGGCCGAGGAACTGATCGTGCTCAGCGAGTCGATGAAGGCGCGGGTGACGCGCTTCTGCCCCGAGGTGGCGAGCAAGCTGTCGGTGATTCCCAGCTGGGCGGATCCCGTGCGCATCCAGCCCCTGGCCAAGGCCGACAATCCCTTCGTGCGCGAGCACGGCCTGGAGAACGGCTTCACGGTGCTCTACTCCGGCAACCAGGGCCGCTGTCACGACCTGGTCACGTTGATGGCGGCGGCCCTGCTGCTCCGCCACGACGGGCGCATCCGCTTTCTGTTCATCGGCTCCGGCCCCCAGCGGGAGCGCCTCAGGGCTCTGGTCAGCGACTGGGGCCTGAGCAACTGTGCGTTCCTCCCCTACCAGGATCTGGAGGTGTTGCCCTATTCGCTCACCGCCGCCGATCTGGCGGTGGTGAGCCTGGGCATCGAGGCGGAGGGGCTCGTGGCCCCCAGCAAGCTCTACGGCCACCTGGCGGCGGGCACCCCGATCGCCGCGATCACGCCCGAGGGCTCTGAATTGCAGCAGTTGGTGCGCTCCAGCGGCTGCGGCGCCTGGTTCGCCAACGGCGATTCCGATGCCCTGGCCGATTGGATCCGCCACCTGGTCGACCATCCCGAGGTGGCCCAGTGCCATGGCGAGGCGGCCCGGCAGCTGCTGCTGGCCGAGGCCTCCCCGGAGCTGGTCACCGACAGGTACTGGAGCCTGATTCGCCGTCACCTGCCGCTCGAAAAGCTCGTGGCGATTGAAGAAACCCGCCGCCTGGATGAGGAGGTCGAGGAACGATCTGCAAAGGAGTTTGATGCCCTGGCCGTGTAGGTCAGGGAAGCTCACATGACGGCTTGATCAACCGGACTAAGCTAAGTCAAGTTAGACGTGTCAGTCCCATGCGCACGGTCAACGTTCACCAGGCCAAGACCCAGCTCTCCCAGCTGTTGGATGCGGCCCATGGCGGCGAAACGATTGTGCTGGCCAAGGCTGGCAAGCCCTGGGCCCGGCTGATGCCGTTAGACGGGGAAGCCGGTTGGCGCCAACCGGGCGTGCTCAGGGATCGGATGCCGCTCCCCCCACCGGATGTGTTGCTGGAACCGCTGAGCGAAGCGGAACTTGACGCCTTTGAAGGCGCGCTGTTTCCCCAGCTTTGATGGCTCGGCGTCATTTGCTCGACACCCATGTGCTGCTGTGGTGGCTCGCCGAACCGGAGCGCCTGAGCGCGAAGGTGCTGGCCGTGTTGAACGACCCCGGTTCAGACGTCCTCGTCAGCGCCGCGAGCGCCTGGGAAATCGCCACCAAGCACCGCCTGGGCAAACTGCCGACGGCGGCCGTGCTGTTGGGGGATTACCAGGGTCTGCTGGATCGCCAGGGCTTTCGACATCTTTCGATTTCAGCGGCCCATGGCCTGCGGGCAGGGTCCTACGGCCAGGCCCATCGCGATCCGTTTGATCGCCTGCTGGCCGCCCAGGGGGAACTGGAGCAACTGGTGCTGATCTCGGCGGATCCAGCCCTGGAGCCCTTTCCTGTTCAACGGCTGTGGTGACGTTGCTCTGTTGCCCTCACTCCGCCGTCTTGCTCGCTTGTGCGTTGGATCCTATTTCGGCTCCCCTGGGCGCGTTCTCAGCAAAGGCCAGCCGCCAGGATTCGGGGCCCAAAATGCCATCCACCTCCAGGCCGGCGGCGCGCTGGAAGGCCATGAGCTGCTGGTAGGACACAGGGCCGAAGCTGCCGTCATCGCCCTGGCCGGTGGGGCCGGACGCGCCCAGGTTCCAGCCCAGCTGGATCAGGCGCCGCTGCCAGGCGAGCACGTCCTGGCCGGCGCTGAGCGGACTGGTGAGGCTGCGGTAGATCCCTGGCCAGGCGGGGGCGCCCGTGATTTCCGCCGGCGCGCTGAGCCCATCGAAGCGGGGCCGGCCGTAGCCGTAGACGTTCGCCATCGGATGGCGATCGCGGCGCACGCGGGCGGGGAAGGGGCCGATATTGCCGTTGATGCAGATCACCTGGCCGCTGGGCTGAATCGATTCCACCAGGCCCACATGCCAGGCATCGGAATCGGCCGTTCCCGGGTACCAATCGAAGAAGACCAGATCCCCGGGTTGGGCGCCGGCTCGGGGTTCAATCCACCAGCCCCGTTCTTTGAACCAGGCCACGGCAAAGGGGCAATAACTGAAACCCTTGGCGGTGGTGACCTGTAGGGGCAGACCCGCCTGGTGGAACACATAGGAGCAGAACAGGCCGCACCATTCCGACTGCAGGCCGTACCAGGCGCCGTACTTGGTGATGTTGTTGGAGGCGGTTTCCCCAAAGCCGATCTCCCCGGCGGCGAGGCGCAACACGTCGGCGGCGGTGGTCATGGTGGTGGCTGGGGCGTGAACCGACGGCGGAATCTAGGGGCTGACCTCCATAAAATGTCGACACCAGATCACGTCATTGTGGGCAGCAGCATCGATTGGCCCGAGGAGGAGCGGCGGCAGCTGGAGGCCCTCTGCCAGCAGCCCAGCCACGGCACTGTGTTCGGGCTCTGGAGCGATCGGCCAGGCGATGCTCTGACGCTCGAGGATCAGCTGCGCCAGGAGTGGGCGGATCGGTGAGCTGGCTGCTGCATCGCTACAGGCTGGGAATGGACTGATCAAGGAGCAAACATCGCCTGCAAGACCTCAAGAACGCGTAACACCGTTTCTTCAGGCAGTACGCCCAGCTTCTTGACCAACCGTTCTCGATCGACGGTGCGCAACTGATCGGGGACGAGATGACCAGCCTTGCCCTCGAAGCGGCAGGCGATTCGAAACGGATAGGGGTGCCCTCCGGTTGTCAGGGGCGCAACGATGAAGGTGCGAAGGTGGGCATTCAGTTCATCGGGGGAGACGATCAAGGCGGGCCTGGTCTTGGTGATCTCCGGGCCGCGCGTGGGATTCAAGGCCACGAGAAAGACATCCCCACGGGCCACAGGGAGGCCGCTCACCAGACCCATTCCCCAGCGTCGAAGAGGGTGGCGCTGGGTTCATCCAGGAGTGTTTCGGCCCCCAAGCTGGCCGCCGCCTCAGCCCAGCCGGCACGGCCTGATGCAACGGGCGTGATCGTCAGCAGGCCTGGGGCAGCGTGGATCTCGACTTCATCCGTCAATCCAGCTTCCTGCAGCAGGGGCTTGGAGAGGCGAATCCCCCTCGAGTTGCCGATGTTGATGAGCTTGGCCCTCAAGGCATCCCTCCCTACGACGTAATCACATTGTAATCACGTCGTCATCGCCTGATTGGATCTGCGCCTCTCGATGCCCCCACCTTCGCCCCCGACGGCCGGTTCGTTGTTGCCCGGGCGGTTGGATGGGTGTTGTATACGAGCAGCTCAGCAGGACTCCCCGGGCCGAACGGCAGGGTTTCCATCCAGGCAAGGCTGAGGGGCCTCGATCGATTCAGCCGCTCTGAAACCCGGCCGCTGCGGCCCATGAAGGTCTCAAGACCTTTGCTCTGGTCGTGGGCCACAAGGATCGAGCGGACCTTGAGCTCGAATGCTTCGGGGCTTTCATCGCCTGATTCACGGCGATGGGGAGCCATGGCTTTGATAGCGGCTCCTTGCCAGATCGCTTCAGTGAACCTGGGATTCCCAGCGTTGCCCTGGGTGATGGTGGAGCAACCTCCCGACCAGCTGCACCAGCCGCACTAGCTGCACCAGCTGAATCAACGGCTGGGAGCCTTCGGCACGATGGGCCCATTCCTGGCAGCGGGCCGTGATTTCCCTGGCTCCATGAGGGCGTGCTTCCTACCTATCGGGGGAATCGTGATCTGAAGGGTGCTGAATCGGGCAACAAGATCGTTGGATCGAGCATCCATCCATCGAGGTTTACTGGCCTGATGCATTGATGGGCTGGGCTCAATCGTTGGTGACAACTCCAATCACGAAAGATGCTCTGCCATTGCCCAACAAATCGAACAGGAAGAGTGTGAGCTTTTGACCTCAGCTCAGGCAAGGCCTGGGGAAGAGGCCAGTTTGGTCTTGAGGTCGGCGTAGCGACGGCGAAGGGCAAACAGAGGAGCCAAGACAATGAGACCCAGCCAGGACGTGGGGGCCGGAGCGGCGATCGTGCCGCTGAGGCTGGTTAGTGCAGTTTTATTGCCTTCGCAACCCCCAACAGGTGCATTATCTGTATTGATACCATTGGTTCCGTTGCCTGTGGTTACAGTATTGGCATTTAGGACCTTATTGCCTGACTTATAATCGCTACAAAAGTAAGTATTTGTCAGGGTAGGGGAAAATGTTGCCGTGGAAGTGCCGTTAGGGGCTGCAGAAAGTACGCCTGTCAGCTGAAATGTGATGCCTGAAGGAGTCTGGCCAGGGTTGTTGAAGAAGGTAAGGAATGAATTTGGTGATACAGGATTGCTGGCGTTGTAGGCAACGTTTGAATACGTTGTACTGGTGCCACCTAAAGGATTGGAGCCGCTAACAGTCAGCGATCCACCGCTGAGCGCAGAACCATCCCAGTCGAAATAGCCACTGAATGTTGGTGCTCCAGTCGAGCCGGAATAGGTGTAGGTTCCGCTCCTGATCCAATAAGTAATCGCCTCCGCCGGGCTGCTCACCCCCAACACCAGCCCCGCCACACAGCCGGCACCGAGCAGGGTTGGCAGGAGGGCCTTCAAGTCAAAATACTTATCGTTGGCTCGAGCTTAGTTCAACCGTCAACCTCCAAGCTTGGGCCCAGGCTCAGAACAACCTGAGCAACGCCTGAGAACCGAGCCGCCATCAGCGTTCAGCGCCGCTCGTTGGTCCGCTCGGCGAGAGCTTGCGATGAGGGATCCCGCAGGCCTCTGGCGCCCCTGCTGCCGCCCCAGCCACGGCTTGAGGCCTGTCAGCTGGGTCGCACAGGCTGAAATGAATTACCATAGAGCCAATTCAGTACTTCACCATGCGCAGCACGATCACCGCCCGTGGTCAGACCGTGATTCCGGCGGCCATCCGCCAGCGGTTCGCGCTGGGGCCTTCCCAGCGGCTCGAGTGGAGCGTGGAGAGCGACGGCACGATCCGGGTCGTGCCGGTGGATCCCTCACCGGTGCAGGCCTTTCGGGGCCAGGGCAAGCAAGGAGGCGCTGTTGCCCGGTTGCTGGCCGAGCGCAGGCGGGACGCTTCGCTGGAGAGCTGATGGGCACGCTGGTGCTGCTCGACAGCTCAGCCCTGCTCGCCCTGCGGGACGACGAGGCCGGCGCTGAACGGGTTGAGGCCCTGCTGGGCGGCCCGCAACGCTGCCTGGCCTGTTTCATGACCCGCATGGAGGTGCTTTACCGGGTCTGGAAAGACGAAGGGGAGCAGGCTGGCCGCCTGGCCTATGAGCAGCTCTGCTCCTTGCCGCTGGGCTGGATCGAGTCCAGCGAACCTCTGCTGAGCGAGGCCGCGCGGATCAAGGCCACCCACGCCCTATCGGTAGTGGATGCCTGGATCGCCGCTGCGGCCCTCACCCAGGGTGCCGTGCTCGTGCACAAGGACCCGGAGTTCAAGGCGATCCAGCGCCTGGATCAGGAGTGGTTGGGCTGATCGGGCGTGGCAGACTCTGTTGCGGTGGTGCGTATCATGGTATCTACCAGCGATCCGCCGATGGACGAAGCCAAGATCGCCAAGTTGTTCTGGACCAGCCGCAGCCAGGCGGTGCGACTGCCGAAGGAGTTTCGGTTTTCCGGCGAGTCCGTGCTGGTGCGGAGGCAAGGTCGAGCGGTGATCCTTGAGCCGCTGGAGGATTGGCCCGAGGATTATCTGGAGTCGTTCCAAGGTGTTGGAGACGACTTCGTTCGGCCTGATCAGGGGCTTCTGGACGAACGGGAACGGCTGGTTTGATCTATCTGCTGGACACCGACACCTGCATCTTCGCCATCAAAGGGAACAGCCTGGTGCTGAAACGGCTCCTTTCGGTGAGCCGTTGGGATGTGGCGATCAGCGTGATCACGGAAGCAGAGCTCAGGTCAGGGGCGTCCAAGAGCAACTCCCCTCAGGCCACCCTGCAGCGATTGGAGGCCTTTCTCTCGCCCATCGCCATCCTTCCGTTCAACTCCGAGGACGCGATGGTCTACGGCGATGTCCGCGCCCGCCTCGAACAACGGGGCCAACCCATCGGGCCCCTCGATACCTTGATCGCGGCCCAAGCCCTCAGCCGGGGCCTCACCTTGGTGACCAACAACGAGCGGGAGTTCAGACGCGTGCAGGAGCTCGCCATCGAGAATTGGAAGGCTGATCCAAGCGAATGAGGCCATGCCCCCTGTTCACCCATCCAGCCAGCGGCTGAGCTTTCGCTTCCAGGAGTCCAGGCGCCGGCTGAGGGGCACCTTGGCCAGGGCCCCTTCGTCGGCGTCGGGGTCGGCGCCCTTGCTCTCGTAGTAGCTGTAGGCCGAGCCGGGATCGAAGCCTCCGTACCCCTGGTAGGAGCGGGCGCTGGCGTAGCCATAGCCGTAGCCGTAGGCGTAGGCCCCCGCCTTCTCGCCCCTGGGCCGCCTTGCATTGCTCACCACCCCCAGCAGCGGCACACCCGCATCGCGGATCCGCTCCACCGCCTCCGCCGGCATCGAGCGATCCACCCGGTTCAGGCTCACCAGCAGCACGATGCCCTCCAGGTGCTGCGCCACCAGGGCCGCATCCGCCAGCCCCAGGGCCGGCGGGGTGTCATACAGGATCAGGTCGAAGTCGCCGCTGTCCTTGAACGTGCGCACGATCTCGCCCATGCGCTCCGAGCCCAGCAGCCGCGGCGGATCGGGGGGGCGGCGTCCGGCGGTGATCACACTCCAGCCGGGATAGTTGGGCACCTCCTGCAGCAGCTCGCGCCAGTCGATCGCCTCTTCGGTGAGCAGGTTGCTGAGCCCGCGCAGGTTGTCGAGCCCGAGCCGGTGGTGGATCTGCGGTTTGCGCAGGTCGGCGTCCACCAGCAGCACGCGCTGCCCCAGCTCCGAGAGCGTCTTGGCCAGCAGCACGTTCAGCAGGCTCTTGCCCTCAGAGGGCACCGAACTGGTGAACGCCACCGAGCGCAGCGGCGTGTCGGTGTTGAGGAAGCGCAGGCTGGTGAACAGGTTGCGCAGGGCCTCCTGGTAAAAAAAGCGCTGGTAGCCACCCACCTCGTCAGTCTGCAAGTCGAGTTCCTGGAGCAGGAAGCGCTTGTCGCGCCGCACCCCGTCGAAGAAGCTCACGTAGGGCATGTGGCCCAGCAGCGGCACCTTGAGGTCTTCGCGCACCTCCTGGGGGCTGTGGAACACATGGTCGAGTCGGTCGCGCAGCAGCGCCACGCCCGCGCCCGCCACCAGCCCCAGCAGCAGCCCCTGGATCAGCCCCTTGTTCAAGGAGGGCTCCACCGGGGTGAGCGAAACGCTGGTGGGGGAGATCACCTTCCAGGGGGTGCTGCGCTGGGCCAGCTCCAGCTGAAACTGCTCGCGCGTGCGCAGGTAGTTGGCCAGGTTGCCGTCGGCGATCTCCAGCTTCTGCTTGAGGGCGTCGAACTCGCGCAGCAGCGCCGGCTGCAGCTGGAACTGCCCCACCATCCGCCCCATCTGGGCGCGGCTGGAGGCCGTCGCGTTGGCGTTCTGACGCAGGGCGGCGTCCACCGCCTCCATCTGCTTGCGCTGCAGCTGCGGCTTGAGCTGGTCGCGGGCCGCCAGCAGGCTCACCAGCACCGGTGAGTTGGGCTGATAGCGGGAGCGGGCTTCGGCGATCTCCTGCTCCAGGCGCTGCAGTTCATCCAGCAGCGCCTGGTTGGGCAGGTTGGCCGCGAGGCTGTTGGCCGTGGTGCCGGTGCCGCCCGTGCTGGCACCGCTTCCATTGGCGCCCGAGCCGGAACCGATCGAGAAGCTGCGGGCGCTGAGCCGGCCGCTGGCCACGTCGCGCTGCAGTTCCAGCAACTGCTTGCGCTCGCTGCCCTGGGTGAGCAGCTGGGTGCTCAGGGTCTCCATCTGCTGGCGCAGGGCCTGGGCCTCCTCGCTGGGTTGCAGCAGGTTGTTGGCCTTGCGGAACTGCTCCAGCTCCAGCTGCACCTCGTTGCTCTTGGCCTGCAGCAGGGGCGCCTGGCGATCGAGGAAGCGCAGACCATCGTTGAGGCGCTCCTGGCGCTGGCTGGTGGCCCAGCTCAGGTAGGTGGTTTCGGCCAGCTTCAGGGCCTTCTCCACCACCTGCTGGTCGGAGCCCTTGCCGCTGATGTTGAGCACCCCGGGGGCGACCAGGCCGCTTTTCTGCACCGCATCCACCGGCACCAGCGACACATTGATGCTCGGCAGCAGCCTCGGTTTGACGCCCTGCTTGCCCAGTTCCAGATACACCGGTTCGAGCACCGCGCCGCTCTCGAGCACCTTGATCAAGGTGGGCACATCGATCGAGAAGCTGTTGCGCGCCAGTGATTCGATCGCGCCGCCGCCATCGCTGCCGGCGCTGCCGCCACTGCCGCCACCGCTGGCACTGGGACGGTCGTTGACTGGATGGGAGATCAGCAGGGTGAAGCCCCCCTGGTACACCGGATCGAAGTAGAGCTTGTAGAGCGTCTGCGACACCTGAAACAGGGTCACCACCACCACGGTGAGCAGGAACGGCCGCCGCCGCCGCCGGATCACCCGCAGCAGAGTGGTGAGGTTGAACGACTCCTTCTCCGCCTTCGGCAGCTCCCGGGGGGCGTGCAGCTCCGGGTTCGGCGCGCCGCCGCCCTCCCAGGTCACCTGTTCAGGGGCGCTGCTGCGGGTCATGGGGTTGCCATCGTGGCTGCATCGTATGGGGCCCCGCAAGGCTGGCCGTCTTGATCCGACTGCCATAGGCTCCCGGCCATGACCGACCCTTCCGCTTCGGCCGGGTTCAGCGGGCGCCGTGGCCGCACCTTCGCACGCGTCACCGCCTACACCCTGCTGGCCCTGTTCCTGGTCAGCGCCGTGCCGGCGGCCTTGCCCTTTGCCCTCGCCCAGCCCGAGCGGCTGTTCGGCAGCCTGCGCGAGATTCTGGAGCGCTCCACCTTGCCGGTGGTGGCATTGGTGGTGCTTTATGCAGGCCTTTCCGGTGAGGCGGCGCCGTCGCTGTGGGAGGCGCGCCTGGCCATCTGGTTGCGACCGCTGCTGCGGCTGGTGGCCCTGCTCTATCTGCTCACCGCCGTGGCGATCGTGGCGGTGGCCGGGGAGGTGCAGAGCCAGGGCCTGGCCCAGTTCAAGGGGCAGCTGCAGGCCAACCTCACAGGCCTCGCCGAACTGCGCCAGCAGTTCAACGCCGCCCCCGACGCCACCGTCCTGCGCCGTCTGCTCGAGCAGCAGCCCCCCTTCCGCGCCGTTCTGGCCGATCCCAGCTCCCCCCTGGCCAACGCCAATGCCACCGTCGCCCGGCAGCGCCAGGCGGCCCTGCTGCTGCTGGATCGGGCCGAGGCCAACCTCCGCGCCGATGACCTGCGCCGTCGCTCCGACGCCGCCGGCAACCTGTTCAAGGAGAACCTGCGCCTCGCCCTGACCGCAACCACCTACGCCTGCTTCTACCTCCTGGTCAGCCTGCTCTGGCCGCGGCGCCTGGGATCGTGGATCGATCAGATCAAGGCCACCCGCCAGGCGCGGGACCTTGCTGAAGCCGAGGCGGATGAAGCCGGCTGATCTGCCCCTGGTTCTGTTGGCTGGGCTGGCCGCATGCCAGCTCACCTTGATGACCCGCAGCGGCCCCGGCGCCGGCGATTACGCGATCATGGCCGCCCTGGTCTGGCTGGGGGGAGCCGTGCTGCTGCACGACGACCGCGACCAGCGCCGCTTCCCCCCCGCTCCGCCCGCCCTGCTGCTGCCGGGGCTGCTGCTGCTGCTCTGGTGCCTGCTGGTGCTCAGCTTCGCGATGCGGCTCTATGACCCGCTCGTGCACCTGCTGCCCCTGGCGGCACTGTTGGGTCTGGCGCTGGTGTCGGCCGCCGGCCCGCGCGCGCGGCTGTTCCGCCAGCTGCTGCTGCTGGGGCTGTTGCCGCCGGCGATGCTGCTGTTTCAGGCGCTGCTGCCCCCGGATGGCCTGGCGCGGCTCACCGCCCAGTTCTCGGCTTTCCTGCTCTGGCTCGGCGGCCAGCCGGCCCTGGCCGAGGGGATCGTGGTGCAGCTGCCCGGCCGCAGCCTCGAGGTCGGCCAGGGTTGCCTCGGGCTCAACACCATCAGCCTCTGCGTGGCGGCGGTGGTGCTGTTTGCCCTGCTGGTGCCCGCCCACCGGCTCCGCACCCAGCTGGCCCTGGCGGCCGGCGCTGTGCTGGTGGCCTTTGTGGTCAATGGGTTTCGGGTGGCGCTGCTGGGCTTCACCGATCCCGAGCCCGCCCCGGGCTGGTGGAACGAGCTGCGCGGCTTTGACTTCTGGCACATCGGCCTGGGCTCCAGCCTGTTCTCACTCCTGGCCATGGGCGGCACCACCGCCCTGGTGGTGGCCTCCCTGGAGTGGAAGCTGAGCCGCCAGCGCTCCGGAGGCTGAGATGGCCGGTCAGTGGTCGGGTCTGCGTCTGGATCTGCGCTCGGGGGTTTTGGTGCTGTTCACGGGCTGGGCGACACTGCTCAGCCTCGAGAGCTGGTTCCGCCTCCCGGGCGTGGAGGCATCGCCCCCGTTTCCTGCTCAGCTGGTGGAGGGCGGCCGGATCTTCGCCCGGGTGCCCCTGGGCGCCAACCGCAAGCCCTTGCCGGGCCAGCTGTTCGCCCTGGCCGGCGCCGATTACCGCGCCCCCGATGGCGCCCGCATGGCCCTGCGCTGGATCAGCCATGGCTCCTCCGGCCGCGGCGTTGATTTCGAGCTCAGCAAGATCGCCCCGGCGCTGCTGGGGCCCGGAGCCCGGGGCAGCTGCCAGCTGCCGCCAAGGCTTGGCCTGGGTTCCCCCGAGCTGCGCACCAATGCCGAGCTGAGCCGCGCCCTCGGCGCCCGCCAGCCCACGGGCGGCGAGCAGGGGCTCTGGCTGGCGGGGCTTCGGCCTCAGCGAAGCAACGCTTGCCTGTGGATCGGCCGCACGGCTGCCCCACCAACGAGCCTCACTTCGCCTCCATCCAGTTCGGCCCCACGCCCGTCTCCACTACCAACGGCACGCTGAGCTGAACGGCGTTCTCCATCACCGTGCGGGTGAGCTCGCGCACCGTTTCGAGCGCCTCGGGGGCGGCCTCCAGCACCAGTTCATCGTGCACCTGCAGCAGCAGCGCCGCTGGGAGTTGCCGGGCGATCAGCTCGTGGTGCAGTTGCACCATCGCCAGCTTGATGATGTCGGCGGACGAGCCCTGGATCGGGGCGTTGGCCGCCGCCCGCAGCTGCTGGGCCTCCATGCCGCCCCGGCGCGCCACCTCCAGCTCGATCTCCAGCGGGTCCTTGCCCTTGAGCCGCCCGAGGCCGTTGGGATCGAACTCAAACGGGCGCCGCCGCCCCAGGATCGTCTCCACGTAGCCGCGGCTGAGGGCGAGCCGTTCCTGCAACTCCAGGAAGGCGAACACCTTCGGGTAGCGCTGCTTGTACTTGCTCAAAAACTCCTTGGCCTGGGCCTGGCTGAGGGCTGTTTCCCGCGCCAGCCGCTGGGCGCCCATGCCGTAGATCACCCCGAAGTTGATCGTCTTGCCCAGGCGCCGTTCATCGGCGCTCACCTCATCCTTTTCCAGCAGCAGCCGGGCGGTGAGCGCATGCACGTCGTCGCCGCGGCGGTAGGCCTCCACCAGCACCTCCTCGCCCGAGAGGTGGGTTAGGATGCGCAGCTCGATCTGGCTGTAGTCGGCGCTGATCAGGCTCCAGCCCTCCTCGGGCAGGAAGGCCTTGCGGATCCGCCGAGAGTAGGCCGTGCGGATGGGGATGTTCTGCAGGTTGGGGTTGCTGCTGCTCAGGCGCCCGGTGGCGGTCACCGCCTGGTTGAAGTCGGTGTGCACGCGGCCGGTTTCCGGCTCCACCAGCAGCGGCAGCGCATCGACGTAGGTGCTCTTGAGCTTGCTGAGGATGCGGTGCTCCAGCAGCTTGGCCACCACTGGGTGGTCGGCTTCGAGCTTCTCGAGCACGGCCGCATCGGTGCTCCAGCCGGTTTTCGTTTTCCTTGATTTCTTGCGGTCGAGCCCCAGGGTCTCGAACAGCAGCTCCCCCAGCTGTTTGGGGGAGGCGAGGTTGAAGGCCACCCCCGCCAGCTCCTGGGCTTCGTTCACCAGCTTCTCGAGCTGGTCGCCGAGTTCCACGCTCAGCTCCGCCAGGTAGGCCGTGTCGATGCGGATGCCCGTGGCCTCCATCAGCGCCAGCACCGGCTCCAGGGGCAGCTCCACCTCCGCCAGCAGCGCCGGCAGCGCCGGCCCCAGGGCCGCCAGCTCCGCCGCCAGCACCAGCGCGAGTCGGCGGGTGAGGTGCACGTCCATGCCGCAGTAGAGCGCCGCCGCCTCGATCGGCACCGAGGCGAAGGTTTCCCCCTTGGCCACCAGATCGCCGTAGGCGGTGGGCGAAAAGCCGAATTCCCGCTCGGCCATCGCTTCGAGGCCGTGCTTGGCGTTGGCATCGCGCAGGTAATCCGCCAGCAGCGTGTCCATCACCACCCCGGCCAGGGGCAGGCCGTGGCGCAGCAGCACCAGCCGGTCGTACTTGGCGTTCTGAAGCGCCTTGGGGTGCTCGGCGCTCGCCAGCCAGGGGGCCAGCGCCCCCAGCACCGCCTCCAGGGGGAGCTGGGCCGGCGCCTCGGGCGGGGCGCTGAGCAGATCGGCGGCCATCGGTGGCTGGTGGCCGATCGGGATGTAGGCGAGCGCATCGAGCGCCTCGCCCCAGCACACCCCGATCCCCACCAGTTCGGCCTGGAAGGGGTTGAGGGCGGTGGTTTCGGTGTCGAGGGCCACGGGCGCGGCGGGATCGCTGGCCGTCAGCAGCCGCGCCACCAGGGCCTCCAGTTGCTCGGGCGTCGAGATGATCTGCGGCCGCAACGCCGGCAGGGCGCCGGCTGGGGCCGGTTCGTCTCCGGAGGACGGTAGAGCGGTGTTGGGCGTTGGGGTGGCTGTGGCCTCAGGCGCCGCCAGCGCCGCCGCAGGGTCGGTGTGGGGGATGTGATCGGCCGAGAAGGCGCGCTCGAACGCCCCCAGCTGCCGCACCAGGCTGTGCAGCTCCAGCTCCGTCAGCCGCCGGGCCAGGGCGCCGCCATCCACCTCCGCCAGCTCAAGCCGCGGTTCGCTCGGCAAGGGGATGTCGATCAGGATCTCGGCCAGGTGGCGCGAGAGGTAGGCGTTCGCCTTGTCGGCGCTGAGCTTGGCCTTGAGCGCCCCCTTGAGCGCCCCCTGGCTGGCCTTTTCATCGCTGAGCGCTTCGAGGGCGGCGTAGACGCCATCGAGGGTTCCGTTCTCCTTGAGCAACGTGATCGCCGTCTTCGGGCCCACCCCCTTCACGCCGGGGATGTTGTCGCTGGAATCACCCGTGAGCGCCTTGAGGTCCACCACCCCTTCAGGGGTGACCCCCAGCTTGGCGATCACCCCTTCGCGATCGATCACCACCGGGCCGGCGGTCTTGGCGTAGGGCCCACCGCCGCCCATGTAGAGCACGGCGATGTCCCGTTCGTCGTCGACGAGCTGGAACAGGTCGCGGTCACCCGAGAGGATGCGCACCCGCCAGCCGTCATTCGCCGCCCGATTCGCCAGGGTGCCGAGCACATCGTCGGCCTCGTAGCCGGGGGCCAGGCACAACGACAGGTTCAAGGGGCCCGCCAGGATCTCGCGCAGGTTGTCCAGGTCGGTGAAGAAGTGCTCCGGCGCCACGTCGCGGTGGGCCTTGTAGTTGACATCCGCCAGGTGGCGAAAGGTGGGTTCGGCCGTGTCGAAGGCGATCACCACCCCCTGGGGTGTCAGCCCCTTGACGTTCTCCAGCAGTGCCTTGAGGAAGCCGTAGGTGACGCTGGTGGGCACGCCCTCGGCGGTGGCCAGGCCCCCATCGCCCCCCTTGGCAAAGGCGTAGAAGCTGCGGAAGGCCAGGGAATGGCCGTCCACCAGCAGCAGCATGGGTGCCTCGGGCTTCTGCTTCGCCGCCATCCGCTCTCCGCGCCATGTCCGAACCGTCGTCACAGCCTGCCACCACCCCCCAGGTGGAGGGCGTTCCCGCAGGCGGGGGTGCCGAGATCAGCCCCTGCGGTGCCTACCGCTGGCAGCTGCGCCGAAGCTGGGACCCCAGCCGGCCAGCTCTGCTGTTCATCGGCCTCAACCCCTCCCGCGCCGATGGCCGCCGCGACGACCCGACCCTGCGGCGCCTGCTCGGTTTCGCCCGGCGCTGGGGCCACGGCTCGCTCACGGTGGTGAACCTGTTCGCCCGCATCAGCCCAAGCCCGGCGGCCCTGCGCCGCTGCGCCGATCCAATCGGCGCAGCCAATGACGACTGGATCATCCGTTCGCTGAACGAAGCCCTGGAAGCTCCTTCCCCCGCCAGCCTCTGGCTGGGCTGGGGCAACGGTGGCCGCTGGCGGGGGCGCGATCAGCAGGTGCTGGAGCTGCTGCAGGCCGTCGGCGGCGCCGATCAACTCAGGGCCCTGGGCCTCACCGCCTCCGGCCAGCCCCGCCATCCCCTCTATGCCCCAGGTGTTGGGGCTCTGCAGCCCCTGGTTCTGGCGCAATCCCGTCAGCCTGCGGCATTCTGAGCACGCGTTGAACCGCCGCCATGCCCAGGACCCCCCGACGCTTCGCCGTGCATCTGCTGTTCAGCGGTGGCCATCGCGAGGTGGTGAACTTCGCCACCCTCGAGGCCTTCCAGCAGTGGTATTCCGGTGTGCTCAACGCCGGCCCGCCGGAGGCCTACGTGAACGTGCCGATCAACGACCTGCAGGGTGAATACCTGGTGGTGCGCCCCAGCGCCATCGTCGGGATCCGGGTCGAACCGCAGTTTGCCGTGAACGAGGATTGAGTCTCAGCAGCGACCGCCTCGGCCTGCTCTGGGGCCTCACCGTCTTCGCGGGCTCCATGGCCCAGCTGCTCGCTCAGCTCAGCGGGCTGCCCACGGTGGTGCTGCTGCTGGCCTCGGGCCTGCTGATCGGCCGCGCCGGCTTCGACCTGGTCGATCCTGAGCTGCTCGGCTCCGGCCTCGAGCCGATCGTGGGGCTGCTGGTGAGTCTGGTGCTGTTCGATGGCGGGCTCAACCTGCGCCTGGCGGGCCGCGAGCCCCGCCAGACCCTGCTGCGGATCGTGCTGGTGCGGGGCCTGCTGGGGCTCGTGGGCAGCGCCGCCCTGGCCCACGATCTGGCCGGCCTCGACTGGCCCGTGGCCCTGGTGTTCGGGGCGATCGTGCTGGCCACCGGCCCCACGGTGATCACACCGATGGTGCAGCAGATGCGCCTGAAGGCCTCCCTGGCCCAGGTGCTGGAGGCCGAAGGCCTCGTGCTCGAACCGTTCAGCGCCGTGCTGGCGGCCCTGCTGCTGGAGCTCGCCCTCGGTGAACTGGACAGCTGGGGGGATCTCGCCGGTGCCCTGGTCCTGCGGATCGGCGGTGGTGCCCTCGCCGGCGCCCTGGCGGGCTTCCTGCTGGCGGCCGTGCTCCAGCGCCTGCCCGTCACCGGCGAGCGCAGCGGCATGGTGCGCCTGCAGGTCACCCTTGGCGTGCTGTTTCTGCTGTTCAGCGGCGCTGAGGCCCTGCTGCCCGAGGCGGGGCTGCCGGCCGCCGTCACCGCTGGGGTGGTGGTGGGTTGGCGCCTCGATACCGAAGCCGATCAGCTCGATGTCCTAATCCGTCAGATGGCCCAGCTGGCGATCACGATGCTGTTCCCGTTGCTGGCGGCGGATGTCTCCTGGGGGGAGCTGAGCCCCCTGGGCTGGGGCGGCGTGGGCTGCGTGCTCGGGCTGATGCTGCTGCGGCTGCTGCTGGTGCAGGTGGCGGGCGTGGGCCTGCCCCTGGGCGGCCGCGAGAAGCTCCTGCTGAGCTGGATCGCCCCCCGGGGTATCGTCACCGCCGCCGTGGCCAGCCTGTTCGCCATCCGCCTCGAGGAGGCCGGGGTGCCAGGGGCCAGCCTGCTCAAGGGCCTGGTGTTCCTGACGATCCTGCTCACCGTGGGGCTCCAGGGCTTCACCGCCCCGGCCCTGGCCCGGCGCCTGGAGCTCGTGGATCCCGAACCCGAAGCCACCGCAGGCGGCTCGGCCAACGGCGCCTCAGAGGCTGCGCCCGAGCCGGGCGAGGTCCTCGCCACTGGGGTGGAGTAGGCACCAGGTGGCCACCAGATCGGGGCCCTGCAGGCTGCCGAGCAGGGCGGCCCGCAGGCTTTTCATCAGCACCCCTTTCTTGACGCCCGCGGCGGTGGCCGCGGCCCCCAGAAGCGCCTGGGCCTCTTCGGGCCCCAGGGACGCCGCCCCCTGGGCCGCCAGCGCCGCCCGCAGCGCCGCCAGCGCCGGCCTGGCCCCCTCGGTTTCCAGCTGGGCGCGGGCGGCCTCGTTCAGTTCCGGCCGCTCGAAGAAGGGCCTGGCCTGCTCGACGCCATCGGCCAGCAGGGTGAGTGAGGGCCCCAGCAGCTCCGTGAGCTGCTCCTGCCACCCCGGATCGCTCCCGATCGCCCCGTCAGCGCCCCAACCTTGCGCCTGCCACAGCGGCAGCAGCTGGCGGCGCAACTCGGCGGCCCCGAGGCCGTGCAGCACCTGGCCGTTGATCCAGTTCAGCTTGTCCCAGTCGAAGCGGGCCCCGGCCCGGTTCACGCGCTCGAAATCGAACACCGCCGCCGCCTGCTCCAGGCTGAAGCGCTCCCCCATGCCCTCCGGCGGCGACCAGCCCAGCAGGGTCATGTAGTTGGCCAGGGCTTCGGCGGTGTAGCCCATGGCGCGGAACTCCGACACGGAGGTGACGCCGTCGCGCTTGGAGAGCTTGCGGCCCTCCTGGTTGAGGATCAGGGGCGTGTGGGCGAACTGCGGCAGCGCCAGGCCCAGGGCCTGATACAGCAGGATCTGCTTGGCGGTGTTGGCGATGTGGTCCTCGCCGCGGATCACGTGGCTGATCGCCATCGCCGCGTCGTCCACCACCACCACCAGGTTGTAGAGGGGATCGCCGATGGCGCCAGCAGGGGCGCGCCGGGCGATCACCATGTCGCCCCCCAGGTCGGCGCCGGCCCAGCGCATCGCCCCGCGCACCAGGTCGTTCCATTCGACCGTGGCGGCGTCGTCGATGCGGAAGCGGATCACGCTCGGGCGGCCCTCGGCGATGAAGGCCTGCTCCTGCTCGGTGCTCAGGTCCCGGTGGCGGTTGTCGTAGCGCGGGGCTTTGCTGGCGGCGGCCTGGGCCTCGCGCATCGCCGTGAGTTCCGCCTCGCTGGCGTAGCAGCGGTAGGCGTGGCCGCTCTCCAGCAGCTGCGCGATCGCCTGGCGGTGGGCCTCGATCCGCTCGCTCTGGATCACCGGTTCGCCGTCCCAGGACAGCCCCAGCCAGGAGAGGCCCTCAAGGATGTTGGTGGTGAATTCCGGCCTGGAGCGCTCCCGGTCGGTGTCCTCGATGCGCAGCAGGAACTGGCCCCCGTGGCGGCGGGCGAACAGCCAGTTGAACACCGCCGTGCGGGCGGTGCCGATGTGCAGGGTGCCGGTGGGACTGGGGGCCAGGCGCACCCGAACAGGTCCGGCAACCGCCACGTGAGGCTCTCCAACAGATGAGTGAACGGGACTGACGGGATTCGAACCCGCAACTTCCGCCGTGACAGGGCGGTGCTCTAACCGGTTGAACTACAGTCCCAGTCGGGCTTTTGGCCGTCCTGTGTTGCGCTGGCAACTGGATGAGTATCTGTGATCACGGGTCCCGACGTCAACCGAGGGCCGGGGGCTCCAGTCGGTGCAGTTCGCTGACCATGGCGTCGATGCTCTCGGGGTTCGCCGCTTTGGTGGCGGAGCTGAGCAGTTCGCGGCCGATCACCACGGCCCCCAGATGGGCGAACTGCAGGCGCATAGCGCTGACCACCTTCTGGCCGCCGCCGCCGCTGTGGCTGGAGAGGGCCACCGGCACCCCCTGGAACAGGGCGCGGAAATCGGCCGTGCTGGTGGAGAGCCAGGCGATCGCGTTCACCAAGGTGGGGGGCAGGCTGCCGTTGTATTCCGGCGCGCAGACCCAGAGGCGCTGCTGCTGACGCAGGACCGCCGCCAGGATCTCCAGGGGCTCGCCTGCGCCCGCGGCCTGGCGCACCGGGGTGAACAGCGGCAGATCGAGCGCCACCAGATCAATCAGCTCGGAGCCGTGGCCCAGGGCCTGGGCGCGCTCGGCCACCAGCTCCGCCAGGGCGCGATTCTTGCCGTTGCTGGCCGTGAGGATGAGCATGGAACTGCCGCGGGGCTCAGGGGCTGGCCCTCAGGGGCGGAACCCTGCCGGCTCGATCAGCCGCACCTGGTTGCCGCGGGCGGTGAATTCCCGACCCTGGTCGCTCTGGACGACCACACGCCCGCCTGATTTGACCCGGATCACCCGGGCCCGAACCCAGCCGAGGGCGGCGGATTCGAGCACCTTGACCACATCACCGGGTTGTAGATCCAACTCCATATCCGGAACCGCGAAACTGCAGAGGGGGTAGTCGGACGCGCCGTGGAGGACTTGAACCCCCGACATCAGGTTTTGGAGACCTGCGTTCTACCAACTGAACTAACGGCGCAAGGCGAAACCCTTGGGGCGAAACCCTTGGGCCGCTGCTGAGGAAAGAAGCGGCCTGGGTGAACGAGGAGGAAGGCCTCAGCGATCGAAGCGCTGCTTGACGCGGGTGGCCTTGCCCACCCGATCGCGCAGATAAAAGAGCTTCGCTCGACGCACCTTACCGCGCCGCTCCACCTTCACGGAAGCCACCTGGGGGCTGTGGAGCATGAACACCCGCTCCACGCCGATGCCCTGGAAGATGCGGCGCACGGTGATGGTCTCGTTGAGGCCACCGTGGCGCTTGGCGATCACCACGCCCTCGTAGGGCTGGATGCGCTCCTTGTTGCCCTCACTGATGCGTACACCGACCCGCACGGTGTCGCCCACGTAGATCTCAGGCAGGTCGCTCTTGAGCTGCTCGGCTTCGAAGGCGCGGATCAGCTCGTAGGCGCTGAGCTTGCCGGTTTTCACCGCCGTCGCCGGGGGCTCGGCCACGGCAACAGCTGCCGTTTCGTTCAACTCGTTGGATTCCGCTGCCATCTTCCGGTTCCGTATACGCCTGACCAAACAAGGAGTGTACCGGCTCAGGGTTCCGCTTTTCTGGGAGCTGGCTTACGCCACTTCTGCACCAGCAGCCCCGCCCCGGTCGCCAGCATCCACAGCAGCCCGAGGCCGTTGAGCAGCACGTAGACGCTCTCGAAGCGGCTGCCCAGCCATTCCCCCTCGTGCAGCACCATCAGCAGGTGCACCTGGTCGCGGCTCAGGCCGGCCCAGTCCTTGAGCAGGCGGTAGGCCATGCCGCTGCAGACCGTGAGCAGCAGCGGTGTGAGCACCACCGGGGCGATCAGGCCATGGAGGCGGCGGAACGGCGCCGGGGTGGCCATGGGCTGGCGGGAGGTTCAAGCGGTCCAGTGTGGCGGTTGATAACTTGAAGGACCGCTACGGGCGTTTTCGGATGAATCTCTTCGCGGAACTGCTGGCCTCCACCAACGCTGCGGCCACCAAGGCGGCCAGCAGCGCCACCCAGGTGGGTCCGCGGATCCAGAAGAGCCGCCGCGGGGTGGAGATCAAATCGGCCCGGGAGATCGAGACGATGCGCCGCGCCAGCCGCATCGTGGCCACGGTGCTGCGCGAGATCACCGAGTTGGCGGCGCCGGGCCTCTCCACCGCCGATCTCGATCGCCACGCCGAGCAGCGCATCCGTGAGCTGGGCGCCACGCCGAGCTTCAAGGGCTACCACGGCTTCCCCGCCAGCATCTGCGCCTCGATCAACAACGAAGTGGTGCATGGGATCCCCAGCGCCAAACGGGTGATCAAGGCCGGTGATCTGGTCAAGATCGACACCGGCGCCTACTTCGAGGGTTACCACGGCGACAGCTGCATCACCCTCTGCGTCGGGGAGGGCATCAGCGAGGAGACCCGCCGCCTCAGCCGTGTGGCCCAGGAATCACTGATGAAGGGTCTGGCCCAGATCAAGGCCGGCAACACCTTGCTCGACATCGCCGGGGCCGTTCAGGATCACGTCGAGGCCCACGGCTATGCCGTGGTGGAGGACTACACCGGCCATGGCGTCGGCCGCAACCTGCACGAAGAGCCTTCGGTGTTCAACTTCCGCACCAAAGACCTGCCCAACATGAAGCTGCGCGCCGGCATGACCCTGGCGGTGGAGCCGATCCTCAACGCCGGTTCCAAGGACTGCCGCACCCTCAAGGACCGTTGGACCGTGGTCACCGTGGACGGCTCCTATTCCGCCCAGTGGGAGCACACCATCGCCGTCACCAGTGACGGCTGCGAGATCCTCACCGACCGGGATTTCTAGGGCCCAGCGTCCGTTTGGCGCCGGGTGACCAGACCGAAGTAAAGCCGCCGCCACACCGCAGCCAGGGGCATCGTGAGGTAGGTGAGCAGATTGGGGGTGACGATGATCAGCCCGAGGCCGCAGCTGGCCTGGGCCAGCACTTGGCGGGCCACGAAGCCCGCCGGCATCACCCCGATCGGGTTGAGGGCGGAGCGGAACGGCCCCAGCACCAGCCGCCGCAGGCGCCAGGGGGCCCCCGGGGCATCCAGCTGACGCAGGCTCAGCAGTTCCCCCAGCAGGCGCTTGCTGAGCTCATAGAGCGGACTCAACGCCGGCTGCACCTCCGCCTCCGAGGTGTTCACCCACACCTCCTTGATCGGCGCGGCCGGATCGGGCCGGCCCTGGCGTTCGCAGGTCGCCACGAACAGCTCCAGCAGTCGCCAGGCGCTCAGGGCATTCACTTCCAGGGAGCGCTCCACCGCCCCGGGGCTGCGCTCCCCATGGACATTGATGCCGTGGTTGATCACCAGGATGTCCACCCCCTCCAGCAGCTGCGCCAGGGCGCTCTCCTCGCCGCAGCGCCAGGGCACCTGCTCGAGAGCCAGCAGCTGGCCTTCGCTGTCCCGCAGCTCCAGGGGCGCCGCCGAACTGGTGAGGGCGATCGGTGTGGCGCCGCGGCGCTGGAGCTCCAGCAGCAGCGCCCGGCCAAGGCTTCCCCCCGCTCCGCTCACCGCCACCCGCCGGCCCGCCAGGGGCAGGGCCCGGCCCAGGAGCGCCTCAAGCAGATTCATCGCTGGGCCCCATCGGTGGGCGAACGCCCCACAGGCTGGCAGCATGGGGCATTCTTATAGCGCTCGCGGCGACCGACGCACGGATGGCCTCCAACAACCCCACGGATGTGGCCTCCCATGACGCCGCCCAGGTGGCGCTCTATGCCCCCTATTGCAGTGGGGTCAGCCGGGAGGGGGTGCTGGATCAGGCCATCCATCTGCTCGATCAAGGACGGGTGAGCGGCCAACGGGTGCTGAAGTTCGGGACACCGCACGTGTTCGAGCTGCGCTGGCAAGCCGGCACCTCCCCCCAGGAACGCAGCAGCTGTCAGCTGAGCTTTCCCCAGCTGCCCGAAGTGCTCTACAGCTTTTCCGTTCCCACCCACCAGCTGGTGCTCTGGCTGATGGATCTGATCCAGGACCGTGACGGGGGTGCTGAACCCGACCTGCCTGAGAACTTCTGGCGCTGGCTTCTGGTCGGTGAGATCCCCCACAGTCCTGTGCTCTAGATGGCCCCCACGCTTCTGATTGGTTCCTGTCACCCGTTCAGTGGCAAATCGGCTGTGGTGCTTGGCCTGGGGAGGCAACTGGTGCAGCAGGGGCTGGCCTTGCGCTTCGGCAAACCCCTGGCCACCAGCTGCACGCCCGACCCCGATCAGGAGTCGATCGAGCTGATCGACGACGACGTGCGTTTCGTGGGCAGCATCCTTGGCCTGGCTCCCGAGCAGCTGCTGCCCTCCCTCGATCTGCTGGAGCCCGCCACCGCCCTGGCCCGCCTGCTGGAGGGGCGCCGCAGCTCCGGGCCGGGCTTCGAGCTGCTGCAGCGGCGGCTGGGGGCCTTCAGTGACGGGGTCACCCTGCTGGAGGCCGCCGGAACCCTCAGTGAAGGTCTGCTCTATGGCCTCAACCTCAGCCGCCTGGCCGAGGCCTTCGCGGCCCCTGTGGTGCTCGTGCACCGCTGGGAGGACAGCCTCAGCATCGATGCGCTGCTGGAGGCCCAGCAGCAGCTGGGGGAGCACCTGGCCGGTGTGGTGCTCAATTCCGTCAACCCTGACCAGGTGGGCGAACTGCGCGCCGAACTGGTGCCCGCCCTGGAAGCTCTGGGGCTGCCGGTGTTCGGTGTGATGCCGCGCAGCCCGCTGCTGCGCAGCGTCACCGTTGAAGAGCTGGCGGGGCGCCTGGGGGCGCGGGTGCTCTGCTGCCGCGAGCGCCTCGATCTGCTGGTGGAAACCCTCAGCATCGGGGCGATGAACGTCAACTCGGCGATGGAATTCTTCCGCCGCCGCCGCAACATGGCCGTGGTCACCGGCGCCGACCGCACCGACATCCAGCTGGCGGCCCTCGAGGCCTCCACCCAGTGCCTGATCCTCACGGGCGCCAGCGAGCCCCTGCCACAGCTGATCAACCGCGCCGAGGAACTGGAGGTGCCGATCCTCAAGGTGGAGCACGACACCCTCACCACCGTGGAGGTGGTCGAGCGGGCCTTCGGCCACGCCCGCCTGCACGAATCAGTCAAGGCCACCTACGCCTTCAAGCTGGTGCAGGAGCACTGCTCGTTCAACCGATTGTTCGATCGGCTGAGGTTGCCCCAGCGGGCCTGAGGAGAGCGCTGCTAATTTCAACTCGCTGGCAGATGGCAAGCGTTGACTCGGTCCCTTGATCTACCGGCCCTCGACCGGATCGACACCCTGGCCCAGGAGCTGGCGATGCTCCAGGACACGGGCAAACGGCGCATCGCCATCCTCGGCAGCCGTCACGTGCCGGTGGTCTCGATCCACCTGGTGGAGCTGGTGGCGCGGTCCCTGGCCCAGGAGGGGCACAATCTGGTCACCTCGGGCTCGTTGGGGGTGAACGCCGCCGTCATTCGCGGTGTGCTGGAGGTGGACCCCAGCCGGCTGACGGTGCTGCTGCCCCAGAGCCTGGAGCGCCAGCCCAGCGAATCCCGCGACCAGCTGGAGCGGGTGCTGCACCTGGTCGAGAAGCCCGAGCACGACGAACTGCCCCTGCCGATGGCCAGCAGCCTCTGCAACCAGGAGATCATCGGCCGCTGCGACCAGCTGATCTGTTACGCCTTCCACGACAGCGAGACCCTGCTCACCAGCTGCCACGCCGCCGAGGACATGGGCAAGGTGGTCAGCCTGATGTTCTTCGACTGAGGTCGCCGGGCCCGGGCCCTTCAGGATTCTGATCAGGATTCCGAGGCCATCACCTCCAGCCGCGTGCCCACCCGACGCATCACCACCACCTGATCACCGGGCTCAAGCCGCCTGGGTTCATCGAGGCTTTCGGCGGCCCAGCTCTGGCCCTGCCAGCGCACCCGGCCGCGCCCCTGGGCGTCGAAGGCGGCGATCACCTCGGCCCGGTCGTCGGCGGGGGCGAGGCGCTCCAGCTTCGAGGGCTGCCGGCTCGACCAGCGCCACAGCGCCGCGCTGCCCAGCAGGCTGATCAGGGCAAAGACCACCACCTGCATCGACACCGGCAGGCCCACCAGGGCCGTGAGCGCCGACACCAGCAGGGCGGCCACCGCCGCGATCTCGAAGCCCCCGAACCCGGGGATGCTCACTTCGATCAGGAACAGCACCCCGGCCATCGCCAGCCAGAACAGTGGGGCCATCGGGCCAAGGGCGAATCCTGCCAGTCTGCTGTGGGCTGAACGGCAGCGCTGCCTAACCTGGATCGGTTCAACCCATCTGGACTCCCATGGAAGTGCTGTTTTCGCTGCCGGCGCTGGTGCTGCTCGGGTTTCTGGGAGTGGGCAGCGCCAAGATCACCAACGGCGGGCGCTCGATGCTGGTGGAGCGCCTGGGCAAGTTCGACCGGGAACTCAAGCCGGGCCTGTCGCTGGTGCTGCCCGTGGTCGAACGGGTCGTCAGCAACGAGTCGCTCAAGGAGCGGGTGCTCGACATTCCCCCCCAGCAGTGCATCACCAAGGACAACGTCTCGATCGAGGTGGATGCGGTGGTCTACTGGCAGCTGCTCGAGCATGCCAAGGCCTACTACGCCCTCGACAACCTGCAGTCGGCGATGGTGAATCTGGTGCTCACCCAGATCCGCTCGGAGATGGGCAAGCTCGACCTCGACCAGACCTTCTCCACCCGCTCGGAGGTGAACGAAGTGCTGCTCCATGAGCTTGATCAGGCCACCGATCCCTGGGGCGTGAAGGTCACCCGGGTGGAGATGCGCGACATCGTGCCGTCCCCGGGGGTGCAGCAGGCGATGGAGATGCAGATGAGCGCCGAGCGCGAGAAGCGCGCCGCGATCCTGCGCTCCGAAGGGGAGCGGGAGTCACAGGTGAATGCGGCCAAGGGGCGGGCCGAGGCCCTGGTGCTCGATGCCAAGGCCCAGCAGGAGGCCCTGCTGCTGGGTTCCGAAGCCCAGGCCCAGCAGCAGAAGGTGTTGGCCATTGCCCGCGCCGAGGCGGCCGCCGAGCTGGCGCGTGTGATCGAAGCCCACCCGGCGGGCGCCGAAGGCCTGCGCCTGTTGCTGGCCATGGACTGGACCTCCATGGGCAAGGAGATGGCCAAGACCCCCGGTGGCAGCGTGCTGATGGTCGACCCCCAGAGTCCCGCCTCCCTGCTCACCGCTCTCAGGGGGCTGCAGGAGAAGGGCTGAGGGCGGACCGCCGCTCGGTGGCCGCGGGCTAGCTGGTTCAAGCCGCCGCCAGCACCGCCTTGAGCCCTTCGGAATACAGCACCGCCGTGGCGAGCAGCGCGCCGATCCAGCAGAGGCTGCGCAGGGGAGGCACGTTGGCCACATAGGCGCCGTTGTAGGCCAGGCGCAGCAGCGGATGGGCCCAGGCGGCCACCAGCGCCGCCGGCGCGTTCACCCCGGCGACCAGGCAGAGCAGGCAGGCCGGGGCATGGAGCGTGAACGCCTCGAAGGCGTTCTGGTGGGCCCAGCTGGCCCGCTGCCCCCAGGCCGGCAGCCGCTCGAACATCGCCCGCGGTGCCGCCAGATCGGCGACGCTGAAATCAGCCCGGGAGCGGCCCAGGGCCAGCGGCACCAGGCTCACGATCACCACGGCGCCGGCCAGCACCAGCGACCAGGCGAAGGGGGCAGCGGCAGTCAGGGGCATGGCAGCAGAGGAGTGGGCGAGGTCCCTTTTCTAGGCTGGAGCCCCTCACCCCTGTCTTCTGGTCCGATGGCCGACACCTACTCCTTTGATGTGGTCTCCGATTTCGATCGCCAGGAGCTGGTCAATGCCGTGGACCAGGTGCGCCGCGAGGTGGGCCAGCGCTACGACCTCAAGGATTCCAAAACCGAGATCGAGCTGGAGGAGGGCAGCCTCACGATCACCACCGCCAGCGACATGACGTTGGAGGCCGTGGTCGATGTGCTGCGCCAGAAGGCCACCAAACGGGAGCTGTCGCTCAAGATCTTCGACTTCCAGACCCCCGAGCCCGTGGGCGGCAACCGGGTGCAGCAGAAAGTGCTGCTGCGCAAGGGCCTCAGCCAGGAGCTGGCCAAAAAGCTCTCCAAGACGGTGCGTGATCAGCTCAAGAAGGTGACCGTCGCGATCCAGGGGGACAGCCTGCGGGTCACCGGCAAGAACAAGGACGACCTGCAACAGGCGATCCAGCTGTTGCGCGCCGAGGATCTGGAGCTGCCGCTGCAGTTCGAGAACTTCCGCTGATGGGCTTGGTCCGGGGCCGGCCGGCTCCCCGGAGCTCAGCTCAGTACAGGCCGACGCAGGTGTCGGTGGGGGTGAGCTTCATCAGCGACCAGAGGGCGCCGTACTGGGCCGCCGTGAGCTTCAGCTCCTGCTGCATCTTGCCGGCCGCCGGTGTGCCGGGGGCCGCCGAGGCCCCCAGGTCCTTGTTGAGGATGACGAATCCCTGGCACATCACATCGATGTCGACGTTGAGATCGGCGGCCCGGGCGGGAAGGCCCAGCATGGGAAGGAGCCCAGCGCTCAAGGCAGCGGCGGTGAAGCCAGTGGCGGTGAAGGCAAGGGCTATCAGTTTCATCTGAACAGAACCATCCTTGAGAGCCGGTGGCGGCTGACTTCCTAGGCTAAGGCTCCCGTTGATGATCGACCTGGGGTTGGCCTGGCGCTTCTGGATCGACCGGGGTGGCACCTTCACCGACCTGGTGGCCCGCAGCCCAGGCGGTGAGCTGGTCGTGCGCAAGGTGTTGTCGGCGGCGGCCGGCGGTGATCCGGTGGTGGCGGCGATCCGAGAGCTGGTGGGGGTGGGCCCTGGGGAACCCCTGCCCAAAGGAGCCATCGCCGAGGTGCGCCTGGGCACCACCGTGGCCACCAATGCGTTGCTGGAGCGCTCCGGCGCCCCCACCCTGCTGCTGGTGAGCTGCGGCTTCGCCGATGCCCTGCTGATCGGCGACCAGCACCGGCTCGATCTCTTCGCCCTGCGGATCGTGAAGCCCGACCAGCTCCTTGGCCGGGTGCTGGAGGTGGGCGGCCGCCTGGCGGCCGACGGCAGCGAGCTAGAGCCGCTCGGGTTGGATGCCGAGCTGGAGGTGGAGTTGCGCCGTGCCCACGCTGATGGCTACCGAAGTGTTGCTGTTGCTTTGCTCCATGGCGCCCGCCATCCCTGCCATGAGCGCGCCCTCGGGGAGTGGCTGCGCCAGCTGGGGTTCAACCATGTGGCCCTCTCCCACCGGGTGAGCCCCCTGACCAAGCTGGTGCCCCGGGCCCAGACCGCTGTGGTGGAGGCCTATGTGGATCCGCCCCTGCGGGCCTACCTGGGCCAGCTGCAGGCTGAGCTGGGGCCCGATTGTGGGTTGCGGGTGATGCAGTCGAGTGGTGGATTGATCGCGCCGGAGCAGCTGAGGGCCAAGGACACGATTCTCTCCGGCCCGGCCGGGGGCCTGGTGGGCGCCTGCCGCATCGCGGCGGCGGCTGGGCTTGGCGCGATCGTCGGCTTTGACATGGGCGGTACCTCCACGGATGTGTTCCATTCGGCCGGGCCTGGGCTGCCCTGGGAGCGCTGCAGCGAAACGGAACTCGCCGGCCTCAGCCTGCAGGCGCCGATGCTGGCGATCCATACCGTCGCCGCCGGTGGTGGCTCCGTGGTGCATGTCGATGGCGAGCGACTGCAGGTGGGGCCCGCCTCCGCCGGCGCCGATCCGGGGCCGGCCTGCTACCAGCGCGGCGGCCCGGCCACGGTCACCGATGCCAACCTGCTGCTGGGGCGCCTGCGGCCCGAGGCCTTTCCGGCGCTGTTCGGCCCCGGCGGTGATCAGCCTTTGGAGGTCGCAGCATCGGCGGCGCGGTTCGAGGCGTTGGCGGCGCAACTGGAGGTTGCCTGGCCAACGGCTCCCGGGTCCACGCCCCAGCCCATCGAGCGTCTGGCGGAGGGGGCGGTGGCGATCGCCGTGGCGCGCATGGCCGGTGCGATCCGGCGGATCTCAATCCAGCGGGGCCACGACCTGCGCCAGGCCGCCCTGGTGGGCTACGGCGGGGCCGGCGGGCAGCACGCCTGTGCCCTGGCGGAGGCCCTGGGCATGGCCCAGGTGTTGCTCCATCCCCTCGCTGGGGTGCTCTCCGCCTACGGCATGGGTCTGGCCGAGGAGCGGCGGATCCGTGAGCGCAGTGTGCTGGAGCCCCTCGATGCAGCCTGCGTGCGGCGCTTGCATGAGCTGGCGGAGCGCCTCGATGGCGAGCCGCTGCCGGGCTCGTCGCGGCGGGTGACCGCCTGGCTGCGGCTTCGGGGCGCTGAGGTGAGCCTGCCGGCAGCCCTGAACTCCTTGGAGGCGATGACGCGCAGCTTTCTCGAGAGCCATCAGCAGCGCTACGGCTACTCCCCCGCTGGAGTGGGCGGCACGCCTGTGGCTCTGGAGGTGGAATGGCTGAGTGTGGAGCGGGTGGCGGCCGGCGCTCCCCTGGCGGATCGCGCGCAACAGCCCGGCGGCGATCCCCAGGACCCGGAGGACAGCCCCGCCACGGCATCCCTGTTCATCGATGGGGCCTGGCAGCCAGCGTCGCTGCTCTCCCGGGGGCGCCTGAGGCCGGGTGATCGGCTCAGGGGGCCAGCCCTGATCACCGAGTCCACCGGCACCGTGCTGGTGGCGCCACGCTGGGACCTCCAGGTGCTGGCGGGGGGGGAGTTGATGCTGCGTCATGCCCCCTCTGGCCCTGGCCGCGCCGGGACCCATGAGCTCGGTACCCGCTCGGACGATCCGGCGGCTCCCGTGGATCCGGAGGCAGTGGATCCGGTGCTGCTGGAGCTGTTTCACTACCGTTTCACCGCCATCGCCGAGCAGATGGGCGAACGTCTGCGCCTCACCAGCACCTCGGTGAACATCCGCGAGCGGCTGGATTTCTCCTGCGCCCTGTTCGATCGCCGCGGCAATCTGGTCGCCAACGCCCCCCACATTCCGGTGCACCTGGGCTCCATGGGCGAAAGTGTCGCCAGCCTGCTGGCGGCCGTCGCCCGCGGGGAGCGCCCGCCCCTGGCCCCCGGGGATGCGGTGGTCTCCAACGATCCCTACAACGGCGGCACCCACCTGCCGGATCTGACCGTGATCACGCCGGTGTTCGCCGCTGCCGGTGAGCCGTCGTTCTTCGTGGCCAGCCGTGGCCACCACGCCGATGTGGGTGGCCTCACCCCCGGTTCAATGCCCCCCAACAGCTCCAGCATCGAGGAGGAGGGTCTGCTGCTCGACAACGTGCCGTTCCTGGAGCAAGGCGAGTTCTCTGAGGCATCCTGGCGCCAACGGCTCGCTGCCGGAGCCTGGCCAGTGCGCAATCCCGACCAGCTCCTCGCCGATCTCCAGGCCCAGGTGGCGGCCAATCGCCTGGGGGCGGCCGAGCTGGAGCGCCTGGTGGCCCAGGAGGGGTGCGAGCGGGTGCTGGCCTACATGGGCCATGGGCAGGACAACGCCGCCGAGGCCGTGCGCCGGGTGATCGATCGCCTGGAGGATGGGGCCTTCCGGGTGGAGCTCGATGACGGGGCCGCCATCGCCGTGGCGGTGCGGATTGATCGGGCCGCGCGCCGGGCCACGGTTGATTTCAGCGGCACCTCCCCCCAGCACCCGGGGAATCTCAACGCCCCCCTGGCGATCACCAAGGCGGTGGTGCTCTATGTGTTCCGCACCCTGGTGGGGGAAGCGATCCCCCTCAATGCCGGCTGCTTCCGGCCCATCGATCTGGTGGTGCCGGAGGGCTGCCTGCTGCGGCCCCGGCACCCCGCCGCCGTGGTGGCCGGCAATGTGGAAACCTCCCAGGCGATCGCCAATGCTCTCTTTGGCGCCCTGGGGGTGATGGCGGCGGCCCAGGGCACGATGAACAACCTCAGTTTTGGCAATGGCCACTGCCAGTACTACGAGACGATCTGCGGCGGCAGCGGCGCCGGTGCCACGTTCGCGGGGGCTGACGCCATCCAGAGCCACATGACCAACTCACGCCTCAGCGACCCGGAGGTGCTCGAAAGCCGTTTCCCGGTGCGGCTGGAGTCGTTCGCCATCCGGCGCGGCAGTGGTGGCCTGGGCCGCCACCGGGGGGGCGATGGGGTGGTGCGGCGGCTGCGCTTCCTGGAGCCGCTGACGGTGTCGATCCTCTCGGGCTCCCGCCGGGTGCCCCCGTTCGGCCTGGCGGGTGGTGGGCCGGGGGCGCTCGGCCGCAACCGCCTCGAGCGCGCCGATGGGTCGATCGAAGCCCTGGCGGGCAGCGTTGAGCTGGAGGTTCAACCCGGTGATCTGCTGGAGATCGCCACCCCCGGAGGCGGCGGCTATGGAACCTAGGTTCAGGCTGTCGACCCTGGCGGCGCCCCTGCTGGCGGCGCTGACGCTTGTGGCCGGCTGCTCCGGTGATTCCTCTGGCCCGCTGGCGGCTGGCCGCCTGGGCCTGATCCAGCAGCGGGGCCACCTGATCTGCGGCATCAACGGCCAGTTGCCAGGCTTCAGCAGCGTGGGCGCCGATGGCCGCTTCCAGGGCCTCGATGTGGAGATCTGCCGCGCCGTGGCCGCCGCCGTGCTGGGGGATCCATCCAAGCTCGATCTCAAGTTGCTCAGCAGCAACGATCGCTTCGCCGCCGTCGCCAGTGGCGATGTCGATCTGCTCTCTCGCAACACCACGCTCAACCTCAGCCGCGATGCCCCCGGCGGCAACGCCCTCTCGTTTGCGCCGATCGTCTACTACGACGGCGGCGGTGTGCTGGCGCCGGTTTCCAGCGGCATCACGCGGTTGGCGGACCTGGCCGGGCGCACGGTCTGTGTGGTGAGCGGCTCCACCAACGAGGGCGTGCTTGCTGATCGCATGGGCAGCCTGGGGCTCGCCTATGTGCCGATCCGCTACCGCAACGCCGACGAGACTTTTAGTGCCTACCTCTCGGGCCGCTGCGAGGCCGTCACCAGCGACCGCTCCGGCCTGGCGGCCCGCCGCACCCTGTTCCCCGATCCCGCCGCCCACCGCCTGCTCCCTGGCATCCTCAGTAAGGAGCCGATGGCCCCCGCCAGCGGCCAGGCGGATCCAGTCTGGGCCGATGCCGTGCGCTGGAGTGTGCGCGCCCTGATCGAGGCGGAGGAGCTGGGGCTGAGCCGCGCCAACCTGGCCGCGCGCACCGCAACGGCCAGGGCCGATCCCCGCCAGAGCCAGCTGCGTCGTTTTCTGGGCCTCGAGGGCGACCTGGGCCGTCAACTGGGCCTGCCCGCCGACTTCGCCGCCAGGGCCGTGGCGGCGGTGGGCAACTACGGCGAGCTGTTCGAGCGCACCCTGGGCCAGGGCTCGCCCCTGGGGCTGGAGCGCGGCCCCAACCGCCTCTGGCGCGATGGCGGGCTGCTCTACTCACCGCCCTTTCGCTGAGCCTTTTCGCTGGGGCCTTTCGCTGAGTTGATGCGCGAAACGTGCCTTGGGAAGCCTGCCCCGGCCGATCGCCCCATAACCTGAGCCGACACATGCAGGCCCTCACGGCACAGGTTTGATGGCCTATTCCCTCATTGTCTTGGAAATCGTGGTGGGGATCCTGCTGCTGTTCGGCGGCGGGGAACTGTTCGTCGCCGGTTCGGTGGCCCTCTCGCTGCTGCTGGGGATCCCCCAGCTGGTGATCGGCCTCACGGTGGTGTCCCTGGGCACCAGCGCCCCTGAATTGTTCGTGAGCCTGCTGGCCACCACCCAGGGCGGCAGCGGCGGCGATGCCCTCGCGGTGAGCAACATCGTGGGCTCCAACATCTTCAACGTGCTGGTGGTGCTCGGCGCCAGCGCCGTGGTCATGCCCCTGCGGGTCAACAGCCGGCTGGTGCGCCGCGATGTGCCGCTGCTGTTCGGTGTCTCGATGGCGACCTGGGGCATGGCCTCGGGCGGACGGCTCACCTGGATCGCCGGGCTGGCGCTGCTCACGGGCACGGTGATCAACCTGATCTGGGAGATCGTCTCAGCGCGCGAGGAGCCTGCTGGAGCGGCCGATGATTTCGATGGCGATGGTGCGGCACCCGCCCCGGTGGCCGCGGCCAAGCTGGCGGGTGGCCTGGTGCTGCTGGTGATCGGCTCCCAGTTGCTGGTGAAAGGGGCGACGGCCGCGGCCCTGGGGCTGGGGGTGAGCGAAACGGTGATCGGTCTGACGATCGTTGCCGCCGGCACCTCGATGCCGGAGCTGGTCACCTCGGTGGTGGCGGCCTACCGGGGCAAGGGCGATCTGGCGATCGGCAACGTGGTGGGCAGCAACCTGCTCAACCAGCTGGTGATCCTCGGCCTCTGCGCCACGGTCTCCGGCGGTCGGGGCCTTGGGGTGGAGCAGGTGATGATCACTCGCGATTTCCCGATCATGGTGATCACAACCCTGGCCTGCCTGCCGATCTTCTGGAGCGGTGGGGTGATCACCCGCTCCGAGGGCTGGCTGTTGCTGGGGCTCTACGGCTGCTATCTGCTGGAGCAGATTCTGTTCAACACCGTTCCAGGCGCCCTCGATGAATTCCGTCTGGTGGTGCTGGTGGCGGTGTTGCCGGCGGCGCTGCTGTTCATCACCTGGGGTGCGCTGCAGTGGCGCAAGCGCCGATTGGTCAGCGGCTGATTGACGCGGGCCGATCAGCCCCCTAGCGCCCCAGATAGGAGGCCTGCAGGCCCTCGTCATCAAGGAGTTCGGCGGCGCTGCCGCTGCGGCTCACCCGGCCCGCCTCCAGCAGGTAGCCGCGGCTGGCGATCGCCAGGGCAGCCCGGGCGTTCTGCTCCACCAGCAGGATCGAGAGCCCCTGGCGGTGCAGCTCCGCGAGGATCCCCATCACCTCGGCCACCAGCTTCGGTGCCAGCCCCAGGCTGGGTTCATCCAGCATCAGCAGGGTGGGGCGGCCCATCAGGGCGCGGGCGATCGCCAGCATCTGCTGCTCGCCCCCCGAGAGGCTGCCGGCCAGCTGGGTGCGCCGCTCCGCCAGCCGCGGGAACAGGCCGTAGCAGCGCTCCAGGTCGGTGGCGATGCCGGCGCGGTCACGGCGCAGGTAGGCCCCCAGCTCCAGGTTGGTGGCCACGCTCTGGCGGCTGAGCACCCGGCGCCCCTCCGGGCAGTGGCCGATGCCCAGGCGCACCGTGGTTTCCGTCGCCACCCCCTTGAGTGCCTGCCCGCGCCAGCGCACGGCGCCGCCGCTGGGGGCGACCAGCTGGGAGATCGCCTTCAAGGTGGTGCTCTTGCCGGCGCCGTTGGAGCCCAGCAGGGTCACCAGCTCGCCGCTGCGCACCTCCAGATCCACCTCCTCCAGGGCGGCGATGCGGCCGTAGCGCACGCTCAGGTGCTCCAGGCTCAGCAGTGGGGCTTGGAGTGGGGCCTGGAGTGGGGCGGCGCTGCTCATGGCTCCTCTTCCACGGCGCCCCCCAGGTAGGCCTCGATCACGGCCGGATCGCGGCGCACCAGCTCCGGCGTGTCCAGGGCGATGCGTTCGCCGAAATTGAGCACCGCCAGGCGGTCGCAGAGGTCCATCATCAGCGGCACATGGTGCTCGATGATCAGCACCGTGAGTGAGAACCGCTCTCGCAGGCGGCGGATCAGGGCGCTGAGCTCGCTTTTTTCAGCCGGGTTCAGGCCGGCGGCCGGTTCATCGAGCAGCAGCAAGCGGGGGCCGGTGGCCAGGGCCCGGGCGATCTCCAGGCGCCGCTGGTTGCCGTAGGAGAGGCTGGCGGCGCGCTGCTGGGCCAGGGGTGCCAGCTCCAGCAGCTCCAGCAGTTCGAAGGCCTGCGCCTCCAGCTCCCGTTGGCGGCGCCGGAAGCTGGCGGTGCCCAGGAGCCCCGCCACCAGGGGGGTGCGGGCGCTGCCATGGAGCCCCACCAGCACGTTCTCCAGGGCGCTCAAGGGGGCGAACAGGCGCAGGTTCTGGAAGGTGCGCGCGAGCCCCAGGCGGGCGATGCGGTCGGGACGCAGGCCGGTGATCGGCTGGCCGCGCCAGAGGATGCGGCCGCCGCTGGCGGCGGTGAGGCCGGAGATCAGGTTGAACAGGGTGGTCTTGCCGGCGCCGTTGGGGCCGATCAGCCCGAAGATCTCGCCGCGCTTCACCGCCAGGCTCACCCGATCGAGGGCACGCAGGCCGCCGAAGCGGCAGCTCAGCGCCTGCAACTCCAGCAGGGGAGCGTCTTCAAGGTGGGCCTGGTTCATGGCCCGGGGGCCTCTGCGCGTGTCTGCCGGAACGGCCAACGCAGCCTGCGCAGCAGCTCCGGTGTGATCAGGCCCTGGGGAAACAGGATCGGTCCCAGCAGAATCACCAGCCCGTAGACCACCAGCCGCAGGTCGCCCACGGGGCGCAGCAGCTCGGGCAGGGCGGTGAGCGCCAGCCCGCCCACCACTGGCCCCAGCCAGGTGCGCGAGCCGCCGAAGACCACGAAGGCGAGGGTGGTGATGCTGGCGTCGAAGCTGCCCTGACGCGCATTCCAGGTGTTCAGGAAGTGGGCGCTGATCACCCCCGCCACCGCCGCCACCAGGGCGCTGAACAGGAAGCTGAGCAGCTTCACCCGGGCGGTGTCAATGCCCATGCAGTCGGCGGCGAGCTCGTCTTCGTGGATCGCCTCCATCGCCCGCCCCAGCCGCAGCCGCTCCAGGCGGGCGCAGAGCCAGCAGACCAGGGCCAGCACCGCCAGGGTGAGCAGCAGATAGCCCAGCGGGCCCTCGAAGGGCTGCGGGATGGCGAAGATGCCGGTGGCGCCGCCGGTGAACCCCAGGTTGAGGTTGAGCACCCGCAGGATCTCCACCAGGGCGATGGTGGCGATCGCCAGGTAAATGCCCTTGAGCTTCAGCACCGGCCCGCCGATCGCCAGGGCCAGCGCCCCGGCGAGCAGGGCCGCCAGCACCAGCTCCAGCAGCAGCGAGGGCAGCGGATAGAGCGCCCCATCCCCGGCGAGGGCCGGGAAGCGGGTGGAGAGCAGGGCGGCGGTGTAGCCGCCGATCGCGTAGAACCCGGGGGTCGCCAGCGAGAGCTGGCCGCTGCGCAGGGGCAGGTACACCGAGAGCCCCAGCAGTGCCCCCAGCAGCATCTGCACCAACAGCGAAGCATCGAGGGGCATGGGCGCTTCGCTCAGACCTTGGTGATCGTGGGACGCCCCAGCAGCCCCCGGGGCCGCAGCAGCAGCACGGCGAACAGGAAGGCGTAGGCCACGGCGTCCTTGAAGCCTGAATAGTCCGCCGGCACCAGGGCCTCGGCCAGCCCCACGATCAGGCCGCCGAGCACCGCCCCCGGCACGCTGCCCAGCCCGCCGAGCACCAGCACCCCGAGGCCCTTGAGGCCGTAGCCGATGCCGAAGTAGGGCCCGGCGATGCTGACGCTCAACCCCACCAGCCCGCCGGCCACCCCGGCCAGGAAGCCACTCACACCAAAGGCCAGCTGCACCATGCGATCGCTGTTGATGCCGAGCAGCCGGGCGGTGGTGGGATCTTCCGCCACCGCCTGCAGGGCCTTGCCGCCGCGGCTGCGCTCCAGCCAGAGGGTGAGCGCCACCACCACCAGCGCCGCGATCGCCATCAACAGCAGCTGCACCGTGCGCACCTGCGCCCCCCCCAGGCTCACCGCCGCCGGCAGGGTCCCGAGGGCGGAGGTGGGGATCGCATAGCTCTCGGCCCCCACCAGCAGTTGCAGCAGGTTCACCAGGATCACCCCGGCCCCGAGGCTGGAGATCAACGCCAGCAGCGGGTCGGCGCCCCGCCGGCGCAGGGGCCGGAAGGCGGCCGCCTCCACCAGCAGGCTCACCGCGGCGGCCCCGACGCCGGCGAGCAACAGCGCCAGCGGAAAGGGCAGGGCGAAGGGCAGTTGCAGGCCCGCCAGCAGGCCGTTGGCGCCCACGGCCCCGCCGATCAGCAGGTAGGTGAAGTAGGCCCCGAGGGTGAACACCGCCCCATGGGCGAAGTTGATCACCCCCAGCACCGAGAACACCAGGGTGTACCCGAGGGCGAACAGGGCGTAGACGGCGCCGCTGGAGAGACCGTTGACCAGCAGCTGCAGCAGGTGGTCCAAGTGCCTCCCCCCGTCAGTTCAGCAGGGCGAAGCGGCCCGTGCGGCCCCCCGGCTCCATGCGCACCTGGGCGACGAAGAACTGCTTCTGCACCACCTCACCGTTGGCGGTGAAACCGATCTCCCCCAGCGGGGTCTGGTAGCGGCCCGAGAGCAGTTCGCTGTTGAGGGCGGCGCGCGCGGCCTTGAGGCTGAGCTTGGCCAGGGGCTGGCGGCGATCGAGGCGATCGGCCGCCTCGGTGATCACCTGCAGGGCGGTGAAGGCCTGGGCCGTGAGCTGGGGCGGGATCGCCCCGCCCTTGGCCGCCTTGAAACGACGCACGAACTCCTTGTTCGCGGGGGTATCGAGTTCGGGGCTGTAGGCCTGGGCGATCAGGATGCCATCGCAGTGCTTCTGGCAGATCGGGTAGATGTTCGGGGTGTTCATGCCGTTACCGACCACGATTACGCCCCGGTAGCCCAGCTCCCTGAGCTGGCGGATCAGGTTGCCCCCGTCCACGGCCTGCAGCGAGAGCACGATCAGGTCGGGCTTCAGGCGCAGGGCGGCGGTGATCTGGTTCTGGAAGTCCTGGTCGTTGAGCTGGGTGCGCTGCACCGTCACCGGAGGCAGCCCCTTGGCGCTCAGGGCCTTCTGGAAGATGGTGGTTTCCGAGGTGCTGTAGGCGTCGTCGTGGGCGTAGAACACCGCCGCCCGCTTGATTCCCGGGTGGAGTTCGAGCGCTTTGGCGATCGAAAGCGGCGCGATCACCGAGCTCTGGGCCGAGACGCGGCTGATGAAGTGGCCGATCTCGGGGATGCCGCTGGCGGTGTTGGAGGGGGCCACCACGGGCACGCCCCGGCGCTGGGCGATCGGATCGGCGGCGAAGGCCTGCTGGGAGAGGGTGGGGCCGATCAGGGCGATGGCGCCGCCCTCGATCAGCAGGTTGAAGGCCGTCGTGGCGCTCTGCTCGTCGCTGCCGCCGTCTTCGAGGCGCAGGGCCACGGGCTTGCCGCCCGGTCCCTTGATGCTCTCCTGGGCCAGCTGCAAGCCGATCTGCTGGTCCTGGCCGTAGACATTGGCGTTGCCGGTCAGCGCCAGGGCCGCCCCCACGGGCAGGCCGGCGCTGAGGTTCAGGGGCTTGGTGTCAGCTCCCGGGCCGCAGCCCGTGAGCGCCGCCAGCAGGGCCACCAGGCCCAGAGCGCGAGCCCCGCTCACGCGATCTGGGCGAAGCTGGAGCGGAAGGCGTCCAGGGTGGCGTCGATGTCGTCGTCGCTGTGGGCCAGGGAGGTGAAGCCCGCCTCGAAGGCGCTCGGCGCCAGGTAGACGCCACGCTCGAGCATGGCGCGGTGCAGCTGACCGAAGCGCACGGTATCGGCGGCCTTGGCCGCTTCGAAGTTGCGCACGGGCCCCTTGCAGAGGAAGAAGCCGAACATGGCGCTGATCGAACCGCCGCAGATCGGCAGACCCACCTCGCCGGCGGCCGCCAGGATGCCAGCGATCAGCCGGCTGGTGATCGCTTCGAGGCGTTCGTAGGTGCCGGGCACCTTCAGCAGCTCCAGGGTGTGGATGCCGGCGGTCATCGCCAGGGGATTGCCACTCAAGGTGCCCGCCTGGTACATCGGGCCGGCCGGGGCCACCATCGCCATGATCTCGGCCCGACCGCCGTAGGCCCCCACGGGCAGGCCGCCGCCGATCACCTTGCCGAGGGTGGTGAGGTCGGGGGTGATGCCGAACTTGCCCTGGGCGCCGCCGTAGGCGATGCGGAAGCCGGTCATCACCTCATCGAAGGTGAGCAGGGCGCCGTTTTCCGTGGTGATCTCGCGCAGGCCCTCCAGGAAACCCGGCTCGGGCGTGATGAAGCCGGCATTGCCCACCACCGGCTCGAGGATCACGCCGGCGATTTCGCCTGGGTTTTCGGCGAACAGACGCTTGACGGCCTCCAGGTCGTTGTAGGGGGCGGTGAGGGTGGAAGCGGTGGTGCTGCGGGGCACGCCGGGGGAATCGGGCAGGCCGAGGGTGGCCACGCCCGAGCCCGCCTTGACCAGGAACATGTCGGCGTGGCCGTGGTAGCAGCCCTCGAACTTGATCAGCTTTTCGCGCCCGGTGAAGGCGCGCATCAGCCGCAAGACCGACATGCAGGCTTCGGTGCCGGAGTTCACGAAGCGCACCATCTCCACGCTGGGGACGGCGTCGATCACCATCTCGGCCAGCTGGTTCTCCAGGGCGCAGGGGGCGCCGAAACTGGTGCCTTTGCCGAGGGCGTTGCGCAGGGCGCCGATCACCTTCGGGTGGGCATGGCCGCAGATCGCCGGCCCCCAGCTGCCGATGTAATCGATGTAGCGGTTCCCGTCCACGTCCCAGGCGTAGGCGCCCTTGACGTGATCGAACACGATCGGCTGGCCGCCCACGGACTTGAAGGCGCGGACGGGGGAACTGACACCCCCCGGCATCAGGGTCTGGGCGGCACTGAAGAGTTCCTGCGAACGCGTTGTGTTCAAGGCAGGAGCAGTCGCAGGGGCCGTAGTCAAGGCGTGTTCCGCAGACGATTGGGGGGGCTGGGCCACCGGGTGGTGACAGGCCGAAAGCCATCTTGACCTAAAACAGTACCCACCGGATTCCTCCGTTACCCCGTGCCGCGCCCGTGACCCCGGATTGGCCCCGCCTTGAACGGCGGCTGAGGAACGTTCTGCCGGAGCGGGCCGTGGTGGCCAAGCCCCAGGAGCTGCTCACCTACGACAGCGATGGACTCAGCCTGCACCGCCAGGCGCCGCCGCTGGTGGTGCTGCCCGAGAGCACCGAACAGGTGGCGGCCGTGTTGCGCGCCTGTCATGAGCTGGCGGTGCCGTTCGTGGCCCGGGGCAGCGGCACCGGCCTCTCGGGCGGGGCCGTGGACGAGCAGGGGGCGGTGGTGGTGGTCACCAGCCGCATGCGCAGGGTGCTGCAGGTGGATCTGGCCAACCAGCGGATCACCGTCGAGCCCGGGGTGATCAACAGCTGGGTCACCCGGGCCGTGGCCGGCGAGGGCTACTACTACGCCCCCGATCCCTCCAGCCAGGTGGTGTGCTCCATCGGCGGCAACGTGGCCGAGAACTCCGGCGGCGTGCACTGCCTCAAGTACGGGGTCACCAGCAACCATGTGCTGGAGCTCGAGGTGGTGCTCCCCGACGGCACGGTCACCCGCCTGGGCGGGCCGCTGGCGGAGATGCCCGGCCTCGACCTGCGCGGGGTGTTCATCGGCAGCGAGGGCACCCTGGGCATTGCCACGGCGATCACCCTGCGGCTGCTGCGGGCGCCCCAGTCGGTGGAGGTGCTGCTGGCGGATTTCGTCTCGATGGAGGCGGCCGGCGAGGCGGTGCGGGCGGTCACGGCCGCGGGGGTGCTGCCGGCGGGGATGGAGATCATGGACAACTTCACGCTCAACGCCGTCGATGACCTGTTCGGCGCCGACGAATACCCGCGTGATGCGGCGGCGGTGCTGCTGATCGAGCTCGACGGCCAGGCCCAGGAGGTGGCCGCGGCGGCCGCCCTGACCCGCGACCTCTGCCTCCGCTCGGGGGCGCGCTCAATCCGCCAGGCGGTGGATGCGGCCGATCGGGCCCTGCTCTGGAAGGGCCGCAAGTCGGCCTTCGCGGCCGTGGGCCGCATCACCCCCACTTACTACGTGCAGGACGGCGTCGTGCCCCGCAGCGCCCTGCCTTCGGTGCTGGCGGCGATCGATGCGCTCAGTGCCGCCTATGGCCTGCGGGTGGCCAACGTGTTCCACGCCGGCGACGGCAACCTGCACCCGCTGATCCTCTACGACCGCCACGAGCTGGGGGTGGAGGCGAAGGTGCAGGAGCTGGGGGGAGAGATTCTGCGGCTGTGCGTGCAGGCCGGCGGCAGCATCACCGGCGAGCACGGCGTGGGCTCCGACAAGCGCTGCTACCTCGACTGGATGTTCGCCCCCGACGATCTGGCCACCATGCAGCTGGTGCGCCGCGCCTTCGACCCCGAGGGCCGCGCCAACCCGGGCAAGATCTTCCCCACCCCGAAGAGCTGCGGCGAGTCGTCCCGCCGGGCCGAGACGATCAGGCTGGAGGTGCCAGCTACGGGGCGGCCGGTGCTGGAGGTGTTCTGAGCGTTGAGCTCACTCTTGGCCACCACCGGCGCTCCCACCTGAACGGGTTCCAGGCGGGGAGAGCTGCGGAGGTTCATCGCTCACCCCAAACGACTCCAGCAGTCGATTGATGCGACGCGACAGCACCCGCACCTCCCGCAGGGTGTCCAACAGTGGTGGATGGGCCTCAAGCATCAGCGCCAGAGCTTCTTAGGTGGCCTTGCGGGCGGCGGCACCGGCGTTGTCGATCCGTTGGGCGGTGCCTTCGTGTTCCACGACAATCTGGTTGAGGGGGCGCTCCGATCCCCACGAGCCAGCCCTGATGAATTCCTTGCCCAGAAGCGATGAGCCCCTGGTGCTGCGCACCGCGTTCGGCGACGAAACGGCCTGGCAGGCGCTGCAGATGGCCATCCGCAGACCGGTGGACGGCTTTCAGTCTCAGGTGGCGTTTCTGGGCCGGGCAGAAGACGCCGGGGTCAGCACCGACGATCTGCTGGCTGGCGGGGCGACCACTTCTGGCCAGCCGATGGTGTTTCTCCTCGATGCCCTCACCCTCCAGCCACCAGGAATCGACTCTGTCGTTCTTGCTGATCGCCCTGCTGTTCGGCCACGGCGGAAGTCCCAGGGGCGGGTGATGCCGCCGGGCACCTGCCACACGCCATAGCGGCTGCGGGAAGCCCGGTCCTCGGCCTCCAGATACTCCTTGGCGTTGCACTGGCCCAGGTATTTCCGGTTGGCAAAGGCCATGCCGTCTTCCACCAGGGCCAGGTTGATGTTCACACCACTGATCACCTCGGCCACGGTGCTCTCGATCGGTGACGGCGACACCATCCGCGTGCAGCATGGCCGCACCGTGGCGGAAGCCTGTTGGTTGGCCTGCGCGGTGTCGGCGGAGAAAACGTTGCCCCACCCAGCGATGAACGCAGCGGCACCGATCAGCAGCCACCGGTTCAAAGGCTGAGCACAGGCTCGATCTGCTCCAGCAGCGCTGGCAATTGCTCGCTCAACGTGATCCACACTTCTTCGAGGTCCACGCGGTCGTAGGCATGGATCAGCACATCCCGCATCCCCGCCATCTCCCGCCAGGGAATCTGCGGGTGGTTCTGACGGCAGGAGTCGCTCAGGCGCTTTGTGGCTTCTCCAATGATCTCAAGATTGCGCACCACCGCGTCCTGTAAAAGGTCGCTGGCCAGAAACGTCTCTCGATCGGGGATGGGGAATCCTTGAACCCGCCGGATCGCGGTCAGAATGTCGCCCAGGGCATCGCGGTCCCTCGGCTCGATCACAGGGGAATGGCGTCCCGCTCGGCAGAAGCCAGGACGGCTGGCTTGAGATTGCGTCGGCGAATCAAATCCACGCGGCAGTGCAACGTGTCTTCCAAAGCCAACTTCAGGGCGATGCGCTCGAGCAGACCCGTGCGTGCAGGCAGATCCACCAGGAGATCCAGGTCACTGTCGGCTCCAGCTTGATCACGGGCCACCGAGCCAAACGCCGCCACATTGCTTGCGCCGTGCGCAGTCGCGATCTCCCTGATCCTTGGAGCCTGGGCCAGCAGGTCGTCGAGGCGCATGGCAACTCAGAAGCCGTGGTCAGCCTAAGAGAGACAGCTCAGCTCGGCACGTCTACTCGTGGCCTTGTCAGGGCCGAACTCAGTTCCAATGAGAAGGGCGCCCCGTGTCGGGCGCCCTCGGGCCGGTTGCAGGGAACTGGTTGGAACCGCCCTGGTCGAGGCCTCTGATTCATTGATAGATCCGTTTGGCCGTGGTGTCAGTACGGCAAACCTCACTCCTGGGCCCCACCCCATCACCACTGGGGCTCGCAGGGGCTCCAGCCCTCCTGGCGCTTGGCGGCCCACAGCTTGAGGGCGTCATCCCGGCTGATCTCCCGGCGGTTCTTGAGCAACGGCACCGGTTCGCCGGGGAGTAACTCTCCCTTGGTGATCTCCAGCCGTTGGTAGGTGCGCCGCCAGCGGGTTGGGCGAAAGCGCAGCACCTGGCGGCCGTCGCTGAGCCACCCGTCTTTGGGCGACAGGGGTGGTCCCTTGCTGATGGCCATGCCTGATCAGGCCACCTCCGGGCACCAGCCCCGCTGGCGCGTCATGTCGTCGGTCCAGCCCTGACAGCGATGGGTGAGGTGCTCCCCCTGGGTCAGCAGTCCCTGGTGCAACTGACAGGTGAGCAGGGGGATGCAGTTCACCCCGGTGTGGTGGCGAAAGAAGTGGCAGGTCATGCAGACCTTGCGGCTGCGGCTGGGGCGCAGCACAGCCTCATCGAGATAGGGCCACTCCTCGATAGACAGCTCCAACGAACCGTCAGCCTCTTGGGAGGAGCGGCGCAGACGGAAACCCATGCCCTGACCCATGGGTACACGCGTACTGGTATGGCTAGCCGGGCTGCTTGGGCGCGTTCGTTGTCCCAGTTGTGGGCATCTAACCCGGTCGCTTCACTTGATGGGAGCGACCAGGAGGTCGCTGTCCTTTGCTTCAGGAGCGGCACCGGCGACGATCACCCGTGACGCCGCAGTGAAAGCGCTTGATGCCCTGTGCCATGAGTTGAACGCTCATGCCTCCGCTTGATCCTTCGGCTTGAGGTCGTCGCCGCGCAGCACCCTCAGCTCCCCATTGATCCGCACCGCCACCCCTGTCCCCGTCTGGAGGGCCAATTCCCTGGCCCGCTGACCAGCCCGCACGAGGGCCGCTGACACCTTCTGCCTGTCGGGGTCATCGAGCTCATTCTTTCCCACCACCGGCGCTCCCACCTGAACGGGGTCCGGATGGCGAGAGCTGCGGAGATTCATCCTTCACCCCGAACGACTCCAGCAGCAGATTGAGGCGACGGGACAGGGCTCTCACCTCGCGCAGGGTGTCCACCAGTGGCGGGTGGGCCTCACGCATCAGCGCCAGAGCTTCTTCGGTGGCCTTGCGGGCGGCAGCGCCGGTGTTGTCGATCCGTTGGGCGGTGCCTTCGTACACCTGCAGCGTCTGACGGGTGGTGGCGGCGGTACGGCCGGTTTCCAGCTCCAGACGGCTGCTGAGACGCCTGAGGTCCTGCATCGTTGACTGGAAACTGTTGATCGCCCGGGGCACATCGCGCTCGGCGACCGAGGCCGTGCCCTCCAGGGTGCGGTTGAGCTTGAGCCGGGTGGCGGCGATCTCTTCGAGCAGCTGGGCGAGGTCGGGCCCCTGCTCAAAAGGAATCAGCAGACCGCTGCGGGGTGGTTCCTTCCCAGGCGGCAGTACATCCGGGGTGAGGGCGATCTGGCTGGCGCCGATCAGCCCCTCCTGGTAACGCTCGGCACGGCTGGCAGGACCGATCAGGCGGCGGTACGTCTCGGCGATACGCAGATCCACCGCCACCTTCCCGTCCATGCCCAACGTCACCTTCTCCACCCGCCCCACCCGGAAGCCGGAGAGAGTGACGTTCACGCCCGGCCAGATGCCGCTGGCATCGGTGGTGCGAAAACGCACGGCAAAACTGCGGGCCACCCAGCTCTGCTGCTGCCAGGTGGCGTTCAGCATCCAGACACCCAGCAGCAGGGCGCCAACCGGCACCGCCCAGCTCAGACCCGTGCCCACCGCCTCCACCGACCAGCGCGGCAGCCAGGCGGGCCTTGAAGTCGGACGGGGTTCGTTCATGGCCTTCCGTTGAAGCTGGGAGGAACGACGGCGAGCCAGAACACCTCCAGCAACACCACCGAAAGAGCGCAGTTCACGATCGATGTGCTGATCAGGGCGGCCAGTTCCTCCGGATGCTGGCGGCAGCGTTTGCCGATGATGTGGCAGAGGCTGGCCGATGCCGCCGCCATCAGCAGGGTGCGCAGCACGGCGCTGCTCACCACCCATGGAGTCAGCGATCCGAGGAACAGGGGCAGTTGCTCGGTGAGATCGGGCCGGGGGGAAGCGAGCACGCTGGCGGTGAACGCAGCCAGGATGAAATAGGGAAGCAGCAGCAGGGCCGCCAGCATCGCCGTGGCCAGGCGAGGCCCGAGGATGTGGGCGCCTGGCCTGGCCTGAATCCGGCTGGCCAGTTCCACCCTGGCCGGAACGCAGCAGCCGATCCAGACCAGGTTCACCACCAGCGGTGAGAAGATCTGGGCGGTGACGAAGCTGGTGGTTTCCAGGGCGAAGGTGCTGCCCTGGCGCAGGGGCTCCATCAGCCCGCGGGTGAGCCCGGCGCCGATCACGCCACCGATCACCAGCGCCAGCGGCGCGGCTCTGAGCAGTTCATGCCGAACCCGGTGCAGCATCGGGGTGGGGAAGCGGCTCGGAGCCTAGGCTGGTGGCTGGTAAAAGGCCGCCACTCGATAGGCAACCATTGTGCTTGCCTCTTCGGTATCCTCAACTCCCCCATAAGTTCACACATGCGTCAATCTGCCCTCCTGATCGCTTCCGCTGTTCTTCTCACCACTTCTGGGCTTGGGGTTTCAGCTGAGGCCAAGCAGAACCGCCCAAATATCGACGAATCGAACATGATGCGCTTCTGCCAAGGTGAAGTGGCGGCTAAATACAGCGTGAGCCCTCGCGACATCTCCACCCTGCCAGTCGAGCGCAAGAACGGTAAGTACCTTGTCTATGGACAGACCCCCGCCGAGGGTGACAACGCGTTGTTTTTCTATTGTCAGTACAACCAATATCGCGAGTTCGACGGGGTCAAGATGACCAGTGACAAGCGTTCTTCCAGTAGTGGTGGTTCCGCTAGGGAGAGTGTAGAGGTGGAGAACATGTCACGTTATTGCACAGGTATGGCGGCCGAAAAGTTCAACCAGAGCCCTCGCTACATCACCAGCAACAAACCCAGTCGTCAGTCCAATGGCACCTACATGGTGTACGGGCAGTACAACGTATCAAGCACCTTCACTCAAGTCTTCACTTGCACCTTTAATTCCAATGGTGTGTTCAAGGGCGTCAAGAAGATTTGAAGGAGCAGGTTCGAGGCTGATCGGAACATGACGACCAGCCTCCCAGGAATCCGGCCAATGTAAAGCCGCTTTTTGTGGTTGCGTTCCGTACGAGACAGTAGGCTCTGGATCTGAATTGGCTGGATCGTCATGAAGCGAACCTTCATTCGCCTCTCCTTACTGCTGATTGTTGGTGCCTTGGCCTGTGCCGTGGCCTACCGACTGATCGGGGTCCGGGTCGATGCCGATGGCATCGTCCGGGAGGCTTTTCCTCTGATCCCGATCGGTTTCTTTCTGGGTGGAGCGGGCGTGGTGACGGGGATCGCGGGGCTGTTGTGGCGTAAGGACGACAAGCGCCGTTGATTGCTGCCATGGCCAATCCTGCAGAGCGCTTGATCAACTGCCGGCATACCAGCAAAATTCAAGTGCTCGTTTGTGATCAGCTCATGGGTGGATGATCAGTCAGAGTCTTCCCTCCGAGCCGGTGTACATCACACCCTGTACCCGACCTCTGGGATCGCTGGTGCAGGTCCAGGGGGCCTGGGCGCCTGGTACCCGAATCTTCACGCCGATACCGGCTTCGGCAGTCATCACATCGAGGATGCTGAGACGGTTCTGCGACACTCCCGTCGTCTTGGCGACGGCTGCCAGACAGGCATCTTCCGCGGCGACGGTCGACATCGTTGGTTGTGACGATGGAGGCCGGTTCTGAGCCATGGAATCATCGGCCTGCTGGACGAGGCTCGGGGTACAGGCCGGTGTTTGGATGGTGCGGCGTCCCATGGCGTTGTAGTACACTCGGCAACTCCCGCCAACATGCACCTGATAGGTGCCATCCGAAAGCCGAGCAACTTTGGCGGACTGTCCTGAGCTGGAAGGGGATGAGCTCATCCCAGAGCCTGGAACGGCGCTGCAGATCCCATGGGCTCCATTGGAACGGGTGTAAGAGACATAGAGGGAATCACCGGAATTCTTGCTGATTGAAATCGTGGTGCCCGGGCCCTTGGCTTCGTAATAGGTAGGACTGAACTCCTGAACCATGGCCTCTCTGCCATTGATCCAAACGGGCCCACCACGATCGGCGTGCACATCAATCCCGCCAGGGCAGACATAGTGGAATTGAGGAACCTTGGCGAAAGCATTCCCGGCTGCCATTCCCAGGCTGCCCATGAAGAGAATGCCGGCCATTGCAAGGCTACGACGAAACGATACTGAGAGGTTCATTTTTGGAGCCGGAAATCAGATGGTGAATAGATGAGAGGAGTATGGCAAGGGAAGCGGCTGTAAAGCAAGTGAAGCCAAAAAATCAGGAAGCAGGGCGTGGGTGAAGAACAAGGCGATGCTTGCCATTGGTCCAGCGAACGTACTGACGATCCTTGAGCTTCTGAAGATCAAGCGGATTGTCAGCAAGCTCAACAGGCCCATCTTCCAGCTCAAAGATACCCATCGACGTCATCAGTGCTGTTTTGGTGTCGGGGAAGATCAGAATGCCAAAGTAAAGATCCTTGCGCATGGCCGTTGGCGAAGGATACTTGATTACTGTTCCAGAAACAATAATCGAGGTGCCCTGACCCTTTGTCCAGTAGATTTTGCACTCCGCCTCCAGGACGTTTCGATCCTTTGGGCCCCAGCTCAGGGTGCAGGGCATCTTGACTTCTTGAGATTGCTGGATCTTCTGGGGGGCCGCCATGGCAGATGGGACAACACCGGCGAGGCATGCCAGTGAAAGCATCGCCAACGACTTGAAGACTTTGTTGCTTGCTTGCATAGTCAAAAGGTAGTGCAGGAGTTTAGCATTAATTGATCAAAGAGTCGCTTGCATCTGCAAGGATGGCGCAATCGGAGTGGGGCCTTGGCGTAGCCTTGAAAGCCTGGGAGTGGGTCATTCAATCACACGCCCAAACAGAGGAAGGATTCAATTATACGATTACTTCTGAGTCCCAATACTTCTCCGGTCTCACCAGGGTGCAGCTCTCTCCGTGGCACAGCCTCACCATAGTCGCCTCCTCCATTGGGCGGCCAAATTCCTGGCTGCTCCTGGATGGCGCAACGATGCGTAGTGGCTGAAGTATAGATGCCATCAGCGCAAGGATCCACCCCCTCGTTCATGGTCTCGATGCCACTATTGGGCGGAGCAGGAATGACCCCTTGATGCTCAGCCATGGGTTGTCGCATCGACATCAAGGCTCGCCGAATAGAGCGAACTTTGCTGTTGCATGACGCTGTACTGCTTGAATGGTGGATGAATGTAGTGGCAACATGCTGACGGCCTTGCTGCCATCCCATGATCGCCGCAAGTGCGCTATGGGGCTTGATGGCAAACCACGACACAATCACCTCAATGACCTGGAATGAAAAACACTAAGACTCTCTGGATCGCGTTGGCAGTCTTTGTTGGATGGCTGATGGTCACCATCGGAGGTGGTGCCAGTCGCGGTGGAGGCAGCTCCTCCTTGAACGACATGGTCAGTCGCGGATTGGCCTGGCAATTCGTTGCCGCTATCGGGTTTCTTTGTCTGGTCACGGTGATCTTTGGCCTGAAAGAGATTGGGTTCCGTACCCCGGATTGGGGATTCGCCTTGCGGATCCTGTGGTTGCCTGGCCTGATGATTGTGCTCTTCTTCTCCCTTGCCCTCGTGCTTGGACTTCCGGGTCTGGTCACGACATTCTGGGTAGCGCTGAACACCTTGCTGGTTGGCATTTCTGAGGAATGGATGTTCCGTGGAATCATCTTCAAAGGCTTGACAGACCGTTTCTCTGTATGGAAAGCCGTCTGGTTCTCGTCATTGGTGTTCGGTGGGGTTCACGCGCTGAATGTTTTTGTCACCGGTGAACTTCAGGCAGGCTTGATCCAAGCAGCCGCAGCGAGCTTCAGTGGGATTCTGTTCGCTGCCATCCGTGTGCGTACTCAATCGCTCTACCCGGTGATCCTTACGCACGCCCTATGGGACTTTGCCGTTTTCATGGTGATATCCTCAGGGCACAAGGCCGCAGGCACTGGAGCGCAGTCTTCCGTAGGTCTGAGCATTCTTGCTCCCCTACTCCTCGCTGCACCTGGATTCTTCTATGGACTCTATCTTCTTCGCAGGGTTAAGCAGCTGGACAACGGACAACCTGTTTAGTTGTGACTGCCACCAGGTTCTTCCGGCGGGCATTGGGGTCTGAGTTCGACAGGGTTGAGGTGCGACCCAGCAGCCCCAGATCTCAGACCCGATGCATATATGCCCCAATGCCCGTCTGTCACCCACATCCTCTGCCAGGAAAGCTGCCCAAATGGGGGCAATCATGCCTGTGGCTGCGCGAATTGCGCTGGTGGTTGTCAAGCCAGGCTCAAGGCCGACGACCGGAGAACCGGCGGCTCGGGCGTTCAACGGCCATCTATTGAGCCGATCACAACTACTTCCTCGGGTCGGCGTCGGTGATCGATTGATCGCGCCCACCTGAGGTGCGCACAGCCCCGCGGCTGTTGGTGCGGGGCTGCTGCCGGTAGGGGAAGGAACTGTCTCCGATCTGGTCGCCACCCCATAGGTGTAGCCCTTGCGAGTTCAGCTCGCTCTCGGCAATGGCGCCCCCACGGTGCGGGTTCGCTTCTTTCCTTCATCTTGAGGCCACCAACCCCACTCGGCTCTCGGTTGGCCGGTGGTTCTGAGGCCAGCGTCGCAGATCCGACCACCCATTCCTTGGCAACGGATCTGAGCGAGTCACCGCCAGCGCCGGCGTCGCCGGAGTTGCAGCGATGAACTGACACTCCCTTGCTGCCCACCCCTCCTCCGCTTAGTACGGTGAGCCCCTCCAGCTTGGCGTCAACATGAAAGCCAGTCTCGGCCTTGCTTTGCTTGCTGGTATGGGCCTTGCCCTTTACACCCCAGACGGCTGGGCAGCGGAAGTATCCAGCACGGCCAAATCGGCCTGCATGATGGCGATCAATAGTCAATACGGCGGCAATGTGCGCGACCTCAAGGTGGTTCGCAGCGAATTCTCACAGGCCAACTCCGAGGTGATCGTCAAGGCGATCGGCTTGCGTGGCGGCTCCACCAATGAGAAATTGCGCTGCCTGGTGTTCAATTCCGGAAAGGTGCAGGAGCTGCGGGTGCTCGAGAACTGACGTCCTAGACGACAGCACTGATGGCAAGTCACAGCTAAGAGCTCTGTTACTCTTGACCGACTCAAAGTTTAAGTTTTGCTGCGCACGCCTCTCTTTGCACTGCCCATTGGTTGCGCGATCACCATCGCAGCCCTGAGCGGCATGGGCCCTGCCACCGCCCAATCCCTGCCCTCCGGGGGGATTCAGCGTTATGAGCGCGACCAACGCCTCCGCCAGCAGCTGGATGAGCAGAACCGCCAGCAGCTCGAGCGCCTGAGGCAACAGGAGAAACAACCGACGGTTCCCCAGGAGCCTGTGGTCGCACCCACCGACCAGCAGGCCCAGTGGCGCTACAGCGCCGTGCGCCTCGATGGGGTGACGGTGCCCTGGAAGAGCGAGCTGGAGAGCCTGGCGGCCACCTACTTGAACCGGTCGATCAGCCTCGATGACCTTGAACAGCTGCGCGCCTCGATTCGCGACACCTACCGGCGCCACAGCCTGCTGGCGCTCGTCACGATCAACCCTTCCGCTGGTGGTGACGGCTTGCTGGTGATCACGGTGGTGGAGGCCCACATGGGCGAGGTTTCCGTGGACGGCAACCTGCGCCATCACCTCAAGAACGGCATCGCTGAGGCCATGGTGCGGGCCAGCCTGCCGAAGGGCTCCCTGTTTCGCATCGACAAGCTGACCTCCGCCCTGCTCAAGCTCAACGACATGGCAGGGGTGAGGGTGCGCTCCACCCTGCGCAAGGGAACCGGCGCCGGCCTCACCGATGTGCTGCTGAGCATTGAGGACGGCGATCGCAGCAGTGGTGAGCTCCATGTGGGCAATGAAATTAACCGATTCCTGGGCTCAACCAATGTCGATCTCACCCTCACCGCGGCCAACTGGATGGGCCGAGGAGACCAACTCACAGCCAATGGCCAGTGGTGGCTGAATAGTTACAACACGGGCAATCTCGTGGGTTCCCTCGCCTTTCAGGCACCGATCTCTCCAGATGGCCTGCAACTCAATGCCTTTGGAAACTACAACAACTACAGGTTGCTTGATGAGCTCTACAGCTCCGACATCAATGGTTACACCGCAAACCTGCGCATCGGACTGCAGCAACCCCTCTGGCGCCGGCCAATGCAATCCCTTTGGGTTGGCTTGAGCGCAGAAGCCAATACCTATGTCGACAAGGTTCAGGAAGTGGAGATCCGCAATAAAGACAGTCAGGTCGGCCGGCTGTCATTGATTGCCCAGAAGCAGGATTCCATCCTGGGCACGGGCCTCAATACCGCCTTCCTGCAATACAGCTTCGGCAATTTAGATCGCTCCGGCAACAGCGATGACTTTCTGCTCGACCAATTCACTGCCGGCACCGATGGTGTGTTCAACAAGGTCTTGCTGGTGTACAGCCGCTATCAGGTGTTCTCCCCCCGTTGGCAAGGCAAGCTGTTCGTTCAGGCCCAGAAGGGCTTCAACAACCTCGATGGTGCCGAGAAAATGTCCCTGGGTTACCCGAACGGCGTTCGCGCCTATCCCCCAGGCGAAGCCCCTGGCGACAGCGGCTTCAGTGGTCAGCTGGAGCTCATCTACAAGGCCACAAGCCAATTGTCTTTCGTGGCCTTCCTCGATGGGGGCTACATCTGGCGCTGGAACGACCCCTTCCCCGGGGCCCTTCAGCCGAATTCCTATGGGCTGGCTGGCACCGGCATCGGCGCCGACCTGGGCACCCCCGGTGAATGGCTGGCCTCGCTCAAGCTTGCCTTCCCCATCGGCAACAACCCCGCATCGCTCAACGACACCGATGCCGACGGATTCAACAAGTCGCTGAGGGTCTGGGGCTCTTTGCGGCTCTGGTTCTGAGGAACTGATCAAGCAACCATGAGAAATCCCACCTCCTCTGCCAACCTGAGACAGCTGCTGCTGCGGCACTCGAAATCTGGCCTGATTCTGCTCGCCCTGGCCCAGGGCAATCCGCTGCTGCAGGCGGCCACAGCCCAGCAATTGCCCACGGGTGCATTGCAGGAGCGAGGAGCTGCCGGAACGGTGAATCAGACGGGCCGCACCTTGACCGTCACCACCCCAGGGCGGGCCGTCTTCAGCTGGGGCACGTTCAACATTGGCCAGGGCGACACCGTCGACTTCCGCAATGGCGGAGCGGTGCTCAACTACGTGCGCTCCGGAGGAATAGCCAGCCAGATCAACGGCATCCTGCGGGCCACCAACCCACTGGTTCTGCTCAACAATCAAGGCATCAGCGTGGGTCGCACGGCGTTGATCTCGGTACCGAGCCTTCTGCTGAGCACCGGTTCGCTGCTCCCGGACAGCCTGGACAAGTTCATGGCTGGAGTCAGTTACGGCAATGGATTGAATGCGCCGCTGATCAGCATTCAGATGAGCAACGGAGATGGTCCGATCCTTGTTGAAGGGCGGATCGAATCCACCAACGGGGGTGGCATCGGCCTGGTGGCCCCCTCGGTGACCATCGCTCCCAGCGCCAGCCTCTTCAGCCGCGGTTTCCGATCGGCCAGCACCGGCACGGACGGGGTGAATCTCCCCTACAACGGCATTGAACCCGAGGGCACCCTCTGGATCGGCACCACGGGCCTACCGATTAATCCCTTCACCGCAGGTGCGGGCCTGCCCACGGGCTTTGGCTTTGCCCAGATCAGCGGCCAACCCTCACCGCAATCGGCTTCGCTTGCCCTCCAGGCCTCCTACGACCTGGAGCGGTTCGTGATCGGCACCGCCGGTGCCCGGGCAGGCCAATTTGACGGCTTGTTCTTCTCGCCCTCCTTCCGGGCCTCCGACTTCTACGTCTATGACGGCATCGAGGCGGTGGAGGAAGGACACAGGTTGGCCACCAACGGCGGACCACTCAAGCGGTTGCTACGCACATTCAACGCCAAAGGCCAGGCTTCTGATCAGGAGATGCTGGAGTCGGACGTGTTGGGACTGCAGCTCCCGGCCGGAGCTGCCTTGATGAACGCCGAGGGTGTTCAAGTCGATCAGGTTTCGGGAAAGATCACAGCTGGAACGCTCACCATTCAGCCGAGCACCGCTGCCCTGGCCAATCCAGATTTCACTGACCAGTTCGGCAGCGGCCCCCTCAAGGTCGCGATCGGTACTGGTGGCTCGTCGGTTGTGGGCAGCAATGGAGTCAAGGCTGCCTACGATCCGCAATCAGGTGTCATCGCTTGGTCCAGGACGATTCCGGGAACTTCCGTTACTGAGACGGTGGCGATTCCTGGAGGAATTACGATCAATCAAGGGCAGACAAATCCTGGGTTCACAAGGCCGCCAGACCCTGGAATCACTCAGTCATTTGAAGTGAAAGAAGGCTATTATTATCATGGAAGCAATGGTTCATATGCTGGATCATCTCCATGCCCTGGCTGTCGCTACGTCAATCCAGTAACAGGCCAGGTGACCTACTGGAGAGGCCACTTCACCACCGATAGTCAAGGCCATCCTCAATTCACGACTTCGGGGGGCGTGCCAGATACCCATGTTGTTTACATGGTGGGTGGTCAGTATTACGTCACATCGGCCTCGGGTTTCAATCCCCAGACCACACCCAAGAACCCGCCGACTCAGGTCGTCAGTCCGACCCTTTATCAACAGGTCACCAGGCCTGGAATTCCGACCCAGCAGCAGTTCCAACAGGTCCTCCCCCTGAGTGGTCAGGCCACGATCCCTCAGGGTTCGGCGACCTCCACCTGGACACGGCCAACGGCCCCCTTGGTACCCACCTTGGCGCCGATCCGCGTTCCGCAAGCCCAGCCGACGGCGGCCCCGACAGCCGCACCTCAGCTGACACCGGCGCCAACGCTGGCACCGATCCTGGTGCCGCAGGCGCAGCCGACACCAGCACCCACAGCCGCCCCCCAGCTGACACCAGCGCCAACGCTTGCTCCGATCCGGGTGCCCCAGGCGCAGCCGACACCAGCGCCGACGGCGGCCCCCCAGCTGACCCCGGCCCCAACGCTGGCTCCGATCCGGGTGCCCCAGGCGCAGCCGACGCCAGCGCCGACGGCGGCCCCCCAGCTGACACCGGCCCCGACGCTGGCACCGATCCGCGTGCCGCCAGTCCAGCCGACGCCAGCGCCGACGGCCGCACCCCAGCTGACACCAGCCCCAACGCTCGCTCCGATCCGGGTGCCCCAGGCGCAGCCGACACCAGCGCCGACGGCGGCCCCCCAGCTGACCCCGGCCCCAACGCTGGCTCCGATCCGGGTGCCCCAGGCGCAGCCGACGCCAGCACCGACGGCGGCCCCCCAGCTGACCCCGGCCCCAACGCTGGCTCCGATCCGGGTGCCCCAGGCGCAGCCGACACCAGCGCCGACAGCCGCCCCCCAGCTGACACCGGCCCCAACGCTGGCGCCGATCCGGGTGCCTCAGGCGCAGCCGACACCAGCGCCGACGACCGCCCCGACGGCGGCCCCGACGCTGGCGCCCAATGGTCAGCTCCAGCCGACCGCGGTGCCGCCGCGGACGGTCATCACGCCGACGGCCGCCCCGACCCTGCCTCCGACGGCGGCGCCGCAGCGAACGTCCGCCCCGACGGCGGCGCCGACCCTGGCGCCCAGTGGTCAGCTCCAGCCGACCGCGGTGCCGCCGCGGTCGGTCATCACGCCGACGGCCGCACCGACCCTGCCTCCAACGGCGGCGCCGCAGCGAACGACCGCCCCGACGGCGGCCCCGACGCTGGTGCCCAATGGTCAGCTCCAGCCGACCGCGGTGCCGCCGCGGACGGTCATCACGCCGACGGCCGCCCCGACTCTGCCTCCAACGGCGGCGCCGCAGCGAACGACCGCCCCGACGGCGGCGCCGACCCTGGCGCCCAATGGTCAGCTCCAGCCGACCGCGGTGCCGCCGCGGATGGTCGTCACGCCCACGGCCGCCCCGACTCTGCCTCCGACGGCGGCGCCGCAGCGAACGTCCGCCCCGACGGCGGCCCCGACGCTGGCGCCCAAGGGTCAGCTCCAGCCGACCGCGGTGCCGCCGCGGATGGTCGTCACGCCCACGGCCGCCCCGACTCTGCCTCCGACGGCGGCGCCGCAGCGAACGTCCGCCCCGACGGCGGTGCCGACCCTGGCGCCCAATGGTCAGCTCCAGCCGACCGCGGTGCCGCCGCGGACGGTCATCACCCCGACGGCCGCACCGACCCTGCCTCCAACGGCGGCGCCGCAGCGAACGGCGGCCCCGACGGCCGCGCCGACCCTGGCGCCCAATGGTCAGCTCCAGCCGACCGCGGTGCCGCCGCGGACGGTCATCACCCCGACGGCCGCACCGACCCTGCCTCCGACGGCGGCGCCGCAGCGAACGGCGGCCCCGACGGCCGTCCCGACCCTGGCGCCCAATGGTCAGCTCCAGCCGACCGCGGTGCCGCCGCGGATGGTCGCCACGCCGACGGCCGCCCCGACTCTGCCTCCGACGGCGGCGCCGCAACGAACGTCCGCCCCGACGGCTGCTCCCAAGCTGCCAACGGCCCCAACGCTGGCTCCGATCCGGGTGCCCCAGGCGCAGCCGACACCAGCGCCGACAGCCGCCCCCCAGCTGACACCAGCGCCAACGCTCGCGCCGATCCGGGTGCCTCAGGCGCAGCCGACACCAGCGCCGACAGCCGCCCCCCAGCTGACCCCGGCCCCAACGCTGGCTCCGATCCGGGTGCCCCAGGCGCAGCCGACACCAGCACCGACAGCCGCCCCCCAGCTGACACCGGCCCCAACGCTGGCACCGATCCGCGTGCCGCAGGCCCAGCCCACGGCGGCACCGACGGCCTCGCCTCAGCTGAAACCGGTCCCAACGCTCGCTCCGATCCGGGTGCCCCAGGCGCAGCCGACACCAGCGCCGACGGCGGCCCCCCAGCTGACGCCAGCGCCAACGCTGGCTCCGATCCGGGTGCCGCAGGCGCAGCCGACGCCGGCGCCGACGGCCGCTCCCCAGCTGACACCGGCCCCAACGCTGGCACCGATCCGGGTGCCCCAGGCGCAGCCGACACCAGCGCCGACAGCCGCCCCCCAGCTGACACCGGCCCCAACGCTGGCACCGATCCGGGTGCCTCAGGCGCAGCCGACACCAGCGCCGACAGCCGCCCCCCAGCTGACGCCAGCGCCAACGCTGGCTCCGATCCGGGTGCCGCAGGCGCAGCCGACGCCGGCGCCGACGGCCGCTCCCCAGCTGACACCGGCCCCAACGCTCGCTCCGATCCGGGTGCCCCAGGCGCAGCCGACACCAGCGCCGACAGCCGCCCCCCAGCTGACACCGGCCCCAACGCTCGCGCCGATCCGCGTGCCAGGCAGCGCCGGCAGTGCGCTCGATAGCAAGCCGATCCTGCAGCCGATCAATGTGCAGGCCGCCCTCAATCAGGCCAAACCCACCGGGTTGAACGTGCCGCTCAGTTACAGAATTCCCGCCCACATTCTGGCGAAGCTGGGACCGCAGCCGGCGCTGATTCAGGGTCGCCTCACACTGGCCGATGGCGCTCCCTTACCCCCAGGGGTGAGCTATGTGCCCCGAAGCGCGACGATTTCAATCAGTGATCTGAGGCGGGTGTCGCTGCCTCTGGATGTACGTCTCTCTGTCCCCACCGCCAACGGCGGCCGTGCTTCGGTGGTGCTCACGGTGGGACAGCCCTAGAGCCGATGGATCCCTCCACCAAGCCGCTCATCAGTGTGGTGATCGGCAGTCGTAACGAGGGATCCCAGCTTCAGAGCACCCTCGAACAATTGATGGCGCTCACACCACCAACGGGTGGTCTGGAGTGCTCCTTGCTGGATGACGGATCCAACGACTCCAGCAGTGCCTTTCTCGATGCCGGGCCCTGGCTAGAGCTGCGGCAGCAGGGAATCATCCGCCTGAGGCGACTCAACCATAGTTTGGGGGTGTCGAGGGGGCGAAGGTTCGCCTCCGTGGGTTGCCGCGGCGAGGTGCTGGTCTTCATCGATGCGCATCTGGACTTTCCCCAGAGCGATCTCTGGATCCAGATGGAGCGCCATTTCACGGACCCCGGTTGCCATCTGCTCAGCATCGATTGCTATGACAGCCGTAACGGCAACACCACCGCCGGTTCCGTCTACACCAGTCGTCGACTCTGTCATCAGCAACCGGCCTGGATGCCGATTCAGAGCGACCCCCTGGTGAACTGGGTTGTGCCCTTCGTCAACGGCGGATTCTTTGCGATTCGCCGCAGCGTGTATGAGCAGTTGGGCGGGTTCCCGGATTTTCTGCAGGGCTGGGGGCATGAAGATCGCTTCCTGTCGATGCTGGCGGGTCTGGCAGGTTTCGAATGCCGGCTGGATCAGAGCCTTCAGGTGGGGCATCGCTACAAGGACGTCTTCGAAGATCCAGGCAACGGCGACCCTCCCACCAGTTGCTCCGACCCCCTGCCCGCCGATGGTCTGGTGTTGAACGCTGCCCCCTTTGTGCCCGCGGCGGATGGTGACCCGCCGCCACCCATGCTGATGAACAGCCTGCGCTGCAGTTACCTTCTCTACGATGGGGAGCGGTTCCAGCAGAGCCTCGAACAACTCAGCTTTGACTATGGGGCGGAGTTGGGCACACGAGCGTTGGCCTTGCTCCAACAGGAGCAGCCACAACTTGATGCGCTGCTCGCCCAAGCGGGATTGAATCCATCCCAGAGAGATCAGCGTCTCGAAGCGTTCTGTCAGAAGTTTCGGCCGATGTTGCCGATGCTTGATGAGGCTCTCCTCCACGCCAGCACGGCAATGGGAGATTCGCAGCAGGCGCTGGAGGTGATCCAACAGTTACCGCGGGAGATCGCGTCCCTTCACCAGCCTGACGCCGATCATTACCGAACGGCGCGGCTGTATCGGGAGGCAAGTCGGCACTACGAGCTCGGCCATTTCCCCAGCGTGGCGGCCCTTCTGTTGGAATTGCTCTCCATCGAACCGAACCACCTGCCTTCGATCTGCATGCTGGCCATCGGTCTGCGCAGGCTGAACAGGCCCGAGGGGGCCCGGCACTGGCTCACCCATGGAGTCAACCTGGTGGACCAGCACCGCGCGACCACGGGGCCGGGTCCGCTGGGAGCCTGGCATCCTGCCTGCCAGCAGCCCTATCTCCGGCACCTTTACTGGCCCGGGGCCGACAGGTTTTGTTGGCAGGGGCTGGCAGAACTGTCTGAAGAAGCCGGACAGTGGGCTGAGGCCGTGCGCTGGCTGAGCCGGGTGCTGGAGCAGACGCCCGACGATGAGGAGATCCATGGGAGGCTCCAGCGCTGCCTTCTGAGCCGCCCCAAAAAAACCTAAGGAGCACAGGGCAAAGGAAGTCCCTGATCCGGTTCGGGCTTCATCACCAGCAGCGCCGTTCCTTTGAGGGGATGACGCAGGGGTTGGGCTGGGGGCGCACTCGGATTGCTGGGATAGCCCCTGCCATCAAACGAGAGAACGGCATAGCCGCCATGGCCGGCATCCTGACGCACGTTCACGATCAAATCCTTCCAGCCGTGATGCTTCTGTTCACTCACGATCAGGGGTGGCCTGAACAGGGTCATTCGCGAGACCAAGGTGGGGCCCTTCAGCCCATTGCGAAAGACATAGAAGTTGCAGCCACCGGTGCCGCAGGTGTAGGGGCCTTGAACGGTGGCCACGATCTCCGGGCTGCCGTCACCATTGAGATCCACGCGATCGTAGGCATAGCGAAGGGAGCCCACCTGCGCACATGCCCTGCTCTGCTTAAAAGCCTCTGCCTGCTTCCACTCACTTGAACCTGGATCGGGTCCGTGCCCTTGTCCATCCTCCACGCGCACCGGAAACAGCTCACGGCGTAAGGCCGCTTCCAGGCGGGGATCAGGAACGAGCAGGGGCGGCCGTGAGTTCAGGAGCACCGGTTGTGGAGGTTTCTCCGTTGCGCTCCAGGCGGGGCCTTGTGAGAGGCCCATGGTTCCCCAGATGGCCAGGGGGACCAACACGAGCGGCAGGGGGGAGATCCATGAAGGATTGGGGCTTGCCAAAAGACGATGCTCTCTATTCACAGCAATCGTAGGGAAGTTCTGGGTTGCGGAGGTATCGCTGCGTCGGTCGAGGCGCATGGATTGATGGCTTCTCAATCATCAGTAGGTGGCCATCGCGATGGCCAAGGTCTGGTTCGCGGCCGAGCCGCTGCAACTAGATGGTGGCCGAATAAAGGCTAAACTTTAGACCTGTTGGCAGGGCTCATGTGGCGCCTTGCCGCAGGAAGTTGGCTAGACTTTCTGTGGCCTCAGTTCAATTTCTTTCAACAACCCAAAGGAGTGTTCAAAGTGAAGCAGAGCAAGCACGTTATTGCCGCCACAGCCGCCACCACGATCCTGTTGATGTGGCCGCTTTCCTCCCAGGCCATTGATCCCGCCTATGCCAAGAAGCTTGATCGCTCTGGCTGCACGCAAGTCACCGAACTGAAGGGCTGCGATATCAACAAGACCAAAGCCGAAAACGCCAGAGCTGGATTTGGCACCACCACCACGGCCACTTCCACCTACGCCGGCAAATGGATCGCCAAAAGCAGCGAAGGACTGACCGTGGCCACAATTCGCATCGACAACAAGAACAAGGTAACGGTGAACGGCAAGTCTGTGGCCAGTAAGCTCAGTGATGGTGCCCTGGTGTTCAAAACGGGCTTCATCACGTATTCGATTCAAGGCGATCCCCGCGTCGTGAATGAGAGCAGTTGGACTGATTTTGACGCAAAAACCACCGGCCCTATTCGACGCCAGTGATCAAGGGTTGATTCCAATGATCAGCAGGGGCTTGGCTCCTGCTGTCTCCGTGCTCATTCCAGTCGTCAGCTGATCTTTTGGGCCACCGTCTGAACACGGTTCGGAGCGAAAGGAAGTTCCCAATTTGTAAGAGCTTTCAGAACGGCGAAACGAACCCTGGCCCGTTGAACGGTCCTGATATGGTCGCGGCTGAGCTCATCATCAATGGGTCAGAGCTTCAGAGCCCCTGTTCACGGAAATAGCGCCGAATGGCGTCCTCCGCGACACCCACCTGGGCCGCGTCACAGGCAGAGGTTTTGCTGAAGGTCTTCCCGGCCTTGTTGAAATTGACCCGACAGGCGCCGTCAAATTTCACCTGACGGATGCCCAACAGGAGGGTGACAATCTCGGGCGGTTTTGCCATGGAGGCCCCGCTGACGGGAGCGGAGCTGCCGCTGGGGGCGCCCTTGGAGTAGGGGGCCGTATCCCAGAAGACGAAGATCGACTGTTTTTCCAGCCGGTAAACCTGTCCGCGATTGGCCTCCAGCATCTCGCGCTTGGCAGGCTCACCACGCTCATCAAAGAAGGCGTTGGGCGTGCTCTCGTTGGGCTTGAGCTCGATCGTCTGGCCGCCCTTGAGCTGAATGCTCACGAAGCCCTGGCGCTGGGAAAAGGTACACAGCCCCGAGGAGGTGGCCTTGTCGTCACCTGCGGGAAAAACATCGCAGCGAGCATCGACAGTGTCGGCCAGCGCTGGTGCAGCGAGGGCCACAGAAGCAAGACTCAGCAGAGAGGCAGTGAGGGTCTGGAGTCGTTTCATCAACACTCTTTGTATTGACATTATTTTTGCATCGTACCCCTTCTTGGTTTCGGTCCGGTTCTCGGTTGTGGAACTGGTACATCTCCTTGGCTGATGGTCAATGAGCCCTCCCGACGAGACGAAGTTGTCCGGGCAATGACTGAATCACTTCGGAATGAACTCACCTCTCAACATTCTGACGCAAAAAAAAATGAAAGCCATTTTATGAAGCCAACATTCTCCTCAAGCGGAGGATCAAACCTAGCAGGATCACGGCGATCAACTGCAGCAACGGTACGCCAATCATTACCACGCTTTGCGCTAGCCCAGGCTCGGGCCCTGTGTTTGGGATTGGGGCATGGAGAGCCAGAAGGAACGTACCCCCCAGCGCAAGAAACAGTGTGAGGATGAAAAGAACTCTTGCGTCCGAGCTGCGCTCACGAACGCTTCCAGCCATCAAGCCAAGCAGCAGAAAGGGTGCAACAACCAAGGCCAGAAAGGGAAGATCGATGCCTTGCAATCCGGGCGAGCGAGCACAGACGATGATCAGGCTCGTGATGGCGGCAAACGCGCAGACCACTCTGGTGGCCTGGTCACCCATGACACCCCTTGCCTCCATCATTGGTTCCTGGCATCAACCGCCGTTGCATCGCCAACGACTCCAACTGACGCAACCGTTGCTGCTGGCTGGCCTTCACACAGGACCGCATGTTCTCCTGAGCCCTCCAGCATTGGTCCATGGTTTCCACCCAGCGGCGCTGATCCTCCATCAGGGCCTCGCGCTCTGGCTGCTTGAGGGAAGCATCGTCCCGCAGGTGGCGAAAGGCCTGGCGCAGCTGCGCGTCGATGGCCGTCAGTTCGGCATCCCGACAGATCAGCACCGTGGCGGCGCTGCCCGCGCGCTGACAGCGGATCGTCTCCCCATCGAAGGACTCCGGTGGCGGAGGTATCGCCTGGGCGCCGAGAGTGCTGAAGACCCCTGCCAAAAGCAGCGGCAGAACTGGCAGCGGCCACCTGCCCATGGACCAGAAGGCTTGTTGCAGCGGCGTCCGTGCCGGTGGGCGTAACGGGGTCATCACTTCAAGGCGATCCTCGCCTCACGAATGAGATCAGCTGGTTCAATTCTGACCCTCAAACCACCGGCCCGATCCGTCGCCCGTAATCAAGGACCGATTCAGAAGAAGAACTTCACCCCGGCTTCGATGCCATTTTGGTTGACGCTGTAGGCATTTTCGGGGGTGGCCCCATTGGTGCCGCCCAGGTGCATGTAGCGCCAGGAGAGATTCATCTGGGTGGAGTTCCCGAGCGCATAGCCAACGCCCACCTGGGTGTTCCAGGAGTATTCATCGGCATTGTTCACACCGAAGCCGCCGAGGTCGCCGCGGGCGAAGAGCCTCAGACGGGGAGAGAGAAACACCATCGCCTGGGTGCCGATCAGGGGTTGGACCACGGTGCCGCCGAAGGACTGTTGCCGCTGAAGATTCAACCCCTGCAGCGTCACGGACTTCTCCAGGCTCGGCCCCTTAAACGTCAGGGTCCGGCCAGGTCCCTGGGCTTCCAGCTCCAGGTCGTATTGCATGTTGACGATCCGCAGACCCGCGTAGGGGATGACGCTGAAACTGCCGGCGCGGGCCACGGCCGTTTCGCGGTCTCCGAAGCGGTAGCGCAGGGCCAGGTCGTAGATGCCCTGGATGTTTCCGACACTGGCGTTCAGGCTGGCCTGACAGTCAGGGGTGAGGGTGAGGCTGCGCTGACCGAGAGCGCCTTCGATGCTGCGCGTCTTGATGTTCCGCAGCGTGCCCTCTTGACTCTTGACCGAGACGTAGCTGATGTCGGTGAGCAGTCCGAGGCGGCCATGTTCAAGGCTGCCCCGGAAGTAGGCCGCTCCCGTCAGGGGCCTCAGCACCTGACCGAGGTCCAGATCCAGGTCGGTGCTGAAGCCTCTGACGGTGGTGGTCCCGGTGGTGCGAAGCGGTAAAAAGCCGTAGAGCTCGGTCGTTCCCGCCCAGGGGGAGGCCGCGGTGGGAGCAGCTGCTGCGGGGGCCGTTGAATCTTCGGTTTTTGGGACTTCCTGGCCGGCTGTGCCGAAGAGACCGGCGCCATCGCCAACAGAGCCCATGTGCCTACGGCTGCACCGATCAGCAGGGCCTTGGGAGCCCAACATTTGTTCTGCTTCGTCGGGTGCCCGTACCAAAGGCCCTGAAAATTGACGGAGGGAGTTCTGTTTCGCGCAGAAAAGCACCGGCCGCCGCACCGTCACTCCTGATTCCCGCAGTCATCTACCGCATCGGCGCCGCCACCGACAACCGCCGCCCCACCCGGCCGGGGGCACGGGAAGCCCAGAGCCCGGACTTGGGCAGGGCCCAGCACGGGTTCCGCCCGGTGGCGCCAGCTTCCTGGAAGCTCCTGAACACATCTGGTCATTGCTTCGGGCGCTGGTGACAGGGCCGGCGCTGGGGGACCTTCCTACGCTTGGATCGCTCAGGGCTTGGGGCGGCATGGCCTGCTCAGGCCCGGATTCAGGAGAAATCGCATGAACATTCGATGGCTCGCCGCGTGGCCAGCGTTGCTGATGGCTCCTGCGGTCGCCCAGGTCAATTTCTCGCTCAATTTCGGCCAGCCCGACTATTACGGAAGGGTGGAGATGGGTGACTACTACCCCCGTCCGGTGGTGCTGTACCAGCAGCCTGTGATCATCGAGCGCTCGCCGGCCTATGGCTATGGCGCCCAGCCTGTGTATGTGAATGTGCCTCCATGGCAGGCTCGAAACTGGTCGGGGTATTGCTCAAACTACGGATTGTGCAACCGGCCTGTTTATTTTGTGAACAACAATTGGTATGAACGGACCTATGTGCCCGCCTACCGCAAGTACAAGGGGCAGAACCGATCCTACGGCAACAAGCATTACGAAAAGCATGACGATTAGGACTCGGTTGCGCAGATCCTGAGCCTGTTTTTTCCGACGCAAATCCCCCCCCCCCCCGCAAGGGCATGGTCTGAGCTGAAGTTCGCCGGATGCTGAGAGCCTTTGCCCCGAGCAGCCGTTGCCAGAGGGGGCGCATGGCTTTCGATGGGCCGAGGTTTGCTTCCGTTCAGGATGCTGCGCCGTAGGCCAACTGGCAGACGGCCTTAAGCAACTGGGCTTCAGTTGCAACCCTGCACCGAAATCCGGTAACTGAAGCCGAGGGCGCCGGGCTGGGTGCTGGCACCGATCTTGAAGTTCATCAGGCTCGTGCGCCGCCCGGGGATTGAGGGGAAGGGGCCGAACATCCGCCCGGTGCCCTGCGGGGGCGTCAGGTTGACATTGAACAGGCGCAGGCTGTCCCGGTCGGTGAAGATCATGAATCCCTGGACCGGATAGGTGGCCTTGTCGGTGGAGGTGGCCGTGAAGAAGAAGCGGTAGCTGCTGAACGGCCGATCAACGACGAAATCGGTGTTCCAGTTGGTGCGTCCCAGCAGCCGGCCGGGGCCCACCTGTTTGGCGACCACGGGATCCGGGCCGCCGCCCAGTGGTTGGAGGAAGGTGCAGGTCTGGGCCTGGGCGGGGAGGGCGGTGCCCAGAGCGATGGCTGCGATCAGACCAGCCACTCCCCTGCGGCCCGCCCCTGTCCGTTGGTTCGTTGATGTGGTCATGCTGCGTGGCTCCGGTGGGTGCACCCTATGGCGGATAGACCCCAGCCCCGGTCAATAGCCTCCGTAGCCACCCTCCTCATGTTCCTCCTCTTCGGGGAGCTGCAGGTTCACCACCACCGGGGCATGGTCGCTGGGCTTGTCGTTGCCGCGCACGGCCTTGTGGATCACACAGCCCGTGGCCCACACCAACAGGTCTTCCGAGAGGTAAATGTGATCGATGCGCCAGCCCCGGTCCCGGTCCCAGGCGCCACTGCGGTAGTCCCACCAGCTCCAGTGGCCGCTCGCTGGTTCGAAGACACGGAACACATCGCTCAAGCGCCCGTTCAGGGCGCCCGTCAACGCCGCGCGTTCGGCCTCGCTGGCCATGATCCCGCCCGTGAGCCGCTTCGGGTCATGGAGGTCGCGATCCTCCAGGGCGATGTTGAAGTCCCCCACCATGCAGAGGGGATCGCCCTCCTGCTCCAGGGCGTTCAGGTAGCGCCCCAGGCAGTTCAGCCAGCGGAGCTTGTAGACGTACTTCTCTGAACTCAACGCGGAGCCGTTGGGCACGTAGAGGTTGAGCACGCGCACCCCTTCGATGCGGGCACTGATCACGCGCTTCTGCTCCCCGAGAGCTTCGGCTTCGTCGTCACCTGGCAACAGGGCGGCAAAGCCGATGCGCACGTCTTCGAGCGGGTGCAGGCTGAGGATCGCGACGCCGTTGTAGGCCTTCTGGCCGCTGATCACGACCTCGTAGCCCAGGGCGGTGAAGCTCTCGGCAGGGAAGCTGCCGTCTTCGACCTTGGTCTCCTGCAGGCAGACCACATCGGGGCGCTCCTGCTGAAGCCACTCCACCAGCTGATCAAGGCGGCTGCGCACCGAGTTCACGTTCCAGGTGGCGATGCGCATGCGCTTCGACCGCTTCTCGGTTGGAGCCACCTAGCATCGTTCCATCTCGGCATTAAGGGCGATGGGGCGCAACCGAACAGTTCTCGCGATGGGCGGGGCCACCCTCATGGCTTCCCTGGCCATGGCGGTGTCCACCACGGCGGCGCTGGCCCAGGCCAACAATCCCTACGGCGGCAAATCGACGCAGGAGGAGCAGTTCCTGGATTACGGCCCCGGCAACGGCAAGCCAAAAACCATCTTTGATGCCAAGAACCCCGGCGACCTGATCAACACCCTGCGCAAGGGGGCGGCCATGGACGATGCCACCCCTCCCGGGGACGCGGTGGACCAGGCCCTCAGGGCTTTGGAGGCCCAGAATCCGCCGGCTTCGGCTTCGGGGACAAAGCTGAAGGGACCTTAAGGGCCCGCAGGGGCGCCAGACCCCAGTCGGTGGCCACCTGATCCAGCCGTGGGTCGTCCTTGTCAGGGCTGCGCTCCCGCGCCTGGGCCAGGAAGTTCTGGGCCCCCTTGGTGTCGCCGGCCTCCTGCTTGAGCAAGGCCATCGCCAGCAGTGGCCTCGGGTCCCTGGGGTGGTCCGCCGCCAGCTTGCGGTAGAGCGCTTCGGCGGCGCCCCCCTGCTTCTGGCGCTGGAGCAGGTCGGCCAGCAGCAATCCCAGCGGCAATGCATTCGCCGAGACCGGGGCGGTGTTGGCCTTGAGGAAGGCCGCCTGGAGCTGGGCCTGGGCCTCGCCGCCGCGTCCCTGCTCCAGCTGCAGCAAGGTGCGCAGTTGCAGGGCCTCCATGCGGCCGGGGGAGAGGTTGAGGATCTGGCGCACCTCCCGCTCGGCCCCGGCGCGGTCGTTCTGATCGCGGCGCAGCTCTGCCAGCAACAACCGCAGCGGCCAGCGCTCCGGGTTCTGGTCCGCCAGCCGCTCCAGCAATTTGGTGGCCTCGGGCTTCTGCTCGAGGGCCAGCAGGATCTGCAGCAGCCGTTCCTTTTCCGCTTCGCTGGCCCGGCCCTGGTCGATGGAGCGCTGCAGTTGCCGGGCCTGGTGCTGCAGGGCGATCTGGGTGGGCAAGGGCCCCCTGGCACCCGCCGAGCGCTGGCCCAGCCACCAGCCTCCGGCCAGGCAGATCCCAGCGAGGGCCACGATCAGCACCCCCAGACTCAGGCTGAGTCGCGGTCCGGTGCCGGAGCCGGGGGGCGTGCGCGGGGCCATGGCCTGGGTGTGGTTGGGGGCCAGTCTGGGGCAAGGGAGCGGGACTACATTGACCCCTGGGCCAAGGGTTGCCCCCAGAGACCATGCGTCACCATCCGATTTCCCCGGTCACCGAACCGCTGCAGTACCGGGCCATCGGCGTGGTCCGGGGGCGCTATGTCCCCGATGACGCCGAGCAGCTCACCCGGGGCCACATCCACACCGACGACGGCGCTCGGATCGAAGCGGTGGTGCTGGGGCGGGTGCTGAACCTGATGCGGCGTCACCTGGATCTGGGGCAGCCCCACCTCTGGGTGGTGTACCCCCGTTTTCGCGAAGCCGACTTTCTCCACCTGCAGATGGTGGGGGTGTGGGAACCGAGCACCCTGGCGGCGGCAGAGGCGGCAGCAACTGAGGTCCCCGCAACCGACGCCACCGCAACGGCAGCCACGGCAACCGATGCCCTGCCCGAGGGCGATGACTACTTCTCGGTGCGCGGGGAACTGATCTACACCCGCCCGGAAAGCTCCGATCTGGTGATCAAGGTGCGCCAGATGCCCCGCCCCGACGGCAGCCGCCCCACCCCCTTCAAGCTCCAGCTCAAGGGGACGGTGCCCATGGAGCACCTGCGCCACTTCGTCGCCCTCGACCTGCGCCGCCAGGGCCAGCAGCTGCACCTGGAGCATTGCGAGGTGATCGCCCCCATGCCCCAGCGGGGTAACCGGGGCGGCAAGGCGAAGGGCAAGGGCGACCGGGGCCCCGCCCGTGACGGCTCCCGCAGTGGTCCCCACCGCAACGCGATCAGCCGGCCGGGCCGCTGAGATGGGGCTCTGGGCAGCCACCAGCGGCACCTGGATCAATGGGCTCACCGTTCTGCTGGGCTCCCTCCTGGGCGCCCGTCTGGGCCGATCCCTCGGCGAGGGCTTGCGCCGCCACTGGCGCCGTTGGATTGGTGTGGTGACCCTGGTGCTGGGCCTGCAGATGGTTCAGCCCCTGTTTCATCTGCGGCTCGGGCCCCTGCCGGCCCTGGCGCCGGCGTTGCTGGTGCTGGTGCTGGCCTCGGCCCTGGGGGCTGCCCTGGGATTGGACCGGCGCCTGGCGCGGTTGCTGAACGGGCGCCCGCAGGCGAGCGGCCCTGGTGATCCAGAGCTGGTGGGCGGGGCCTTCGTGCTCTTCTGCGTCGGACCGATGACCGTGGTGGGCTGCCTGCGCAACGGGGCCCTCGGCGATCCCGACCTGCTGCTGGTCAAGGCGGCCCTCGATGGCATCAGCGCCGCCGTGCTGGCCACCAGCGCCGGGGTGGCCCTGGCCTGGGTGGTGCTGCCGTTGCTGGTGGTGCAGCTCTCCCTTTCCGGGGTGGGGGCGCTGCTGGCCGCGCGCCTGCCGGATCCGGCCACCGCACCGCCGGTGCTGTTCACGGCGGCGGTGGGGGGGCTGCTGGTGCTGGCCCTGGCCCTCGATCTGCTCGAACTGCCCCATCCGAGCGTCACCGAGGCCCTGCCGGCGCTGGTCCTGGCGCCCCTGGTGGGGGCCGCGCTCACATGAACGGCCCCGATCCCATCAGCCCGGCGGCGCAGGGGGTTTCTGCCTTGGGCGATGACGGTCTTCCCCTGCGGGCGGGTCTGGCGGTGGGGGGCTTCACCCTCGCGGCGTTGCTGGGGCCCCTGGTGGGGCTGGGCCCAGCGCCGATCGCCCTGGGGGCGGCCGCCGCCCTGGGGGCCCTCAGCCTCGACGCCGCCCGCTTCGGGGGCCTGGGCGGCCACCTGCTGGCGGAAGCCCTGCCCGGCGGCCGCGCCCGCCTGCGGCGCATCGCCCTGCATGAAGCGGCCCATGCCCTGGTGGCGGCCGAGAACGGCCTCACGGTGGTTCAGGTGCTGGTGGGCAGCCTGGCCTGCCTACGGGCCGGATTGCGTTGCAATGGCAGCACCGCCTTCGAACTCCCGGCGGCGGCCAAGTTGCCCGCTGAGGATCTGCGCCGCTGGAGCCGCATGCTCCAGGCCGGCATGGTGGCCGAGGAACTGCACTACGGCAGCGCCCGGGGTGGCGCCGATGACCGGGCGCTGCTCGGGCGCCTCTGGGGGCTTTCCGGCTACGACGTGGCCACGGCCCAGATGGAGCAGCGCCGGGCCCGGCGGGAGGTGGAGCAGTGGCTGCGGCGGGAGGCGGGCCGGCTGGAGGCGGAGGCCGAGCGGCTGCTGGCGGGTGCCCCCACCGTGCTGAGGCCCGCGGCCCTGGCGCCATGAGGCTGGCCCCATGACCCTGGCTTACGTCGATTGCCCCACCGGCCTGGCGGGGGACATGCTGCTGGCGGCCCTCTTCGACCTGGGCCTGCCCCGGGAGCGGGTGGAGGAGCCCCTGGCCCAGCTGGGTCTGGCGGGGGCCTACGGGCTGCAGTGGCAGGAGGGCTCCAGCGGCGGGCTGCGGGGCCTGGCGCTGACCGTGGAGGCCCTGGAGGCGCAGCCACCCCATCGCCACTGGGGTGAACTGAAGGCCCTGCTGGAGGCGAGCCCCCTGGACGGCAACCTGCGCGCTCGGGTGCTGGCGGTGTTCACCCGGTTGGCGGAGGCGGAGGGGGCGGTGCACGGCCACCGGCCCGAGCAGGTGCATTTCCATGAGGTGGGTGCCATCGATGCCCTCGTCGATGTGGTCGGGGTCTGTGCCGGCTTGCTGCACTTCGGCGTTGACGAGCTGATCTGCGCGCCGCCGCCGGCCGGCCATGGAACCGTGCGCACCGCCCACGGGGTGCTGCCTTTGCCCGCCCCGGCGGTGCTGGAGCTGGCGGCCCGCGCCGCCGTGCCCCTGGCCAGCAGCGAAGGGTTCCCCGCCGGAGAGCTCACCACCCCCACGGGCCTGGCCCTGATGGCCACCTGGGCGAGTCGCTTCGCGGCGCCTCCGGCCCTGGTGCCCCTGCGGGTGGGCATTGGTCTGGGCAGCCGCCGCCTCGATCGCCCCAACCTGCTGCGCCTCTGGCTGGCCGAGCCCAGCCCCGCTCTTTCAAGCCCTGGGCCGGGTGGCGGCGAGATCCTCCAGCCCCTGGTTCTGCAGCAGGCCCAGGTGGATGACGCCAGCCCCGAGGATCTGGCCTTCTTGATCGAGGAGCTTCGTGGTGCTGGGGCCCTGGAGGTGTTCAGCCAGCCGATCGCGATGAAAAAGGGGCGCCCGGCGGCGCTGATCAGCGTGCTGGTGCCGCCCGATCGCGCCGGGGCTCTGCGCAAGGTCTGGTGGGCCCACGGCAGCAGCCTGGGGGTGCGCGAACAGCTCCAGCAGCGCTGGAGCCTGCCCCGCCGCAGCCGCAGCCTGGCCACCGCCTGGGGCCCGGTGCGGATCAAGGAGGCGCTCAGCCCCCAGGGGCGCCGCTCGATGAAGCCGGAGTATGAGGATCTCGCGCAGCTGGCCCGCCGCCACGGCCTTTCGCTGCAGCAGCTGCGCGCGGCGGTGCAGGCGGCCTGGGCCAGCGAGGAGAGGTCATGACGGGCCCTGCCATCGGGTTGATCCAGCGCCGCTGGCAAAGCCTTCGCCGCTGGCTAAGGGAGCGCCACTGGCTGTTCCAGCCACACTTGCCGAAGCTTCCGCCTCTGCCGGGCGGATCCCGCCTCTGGGTGGCGCTGGCGAGCCTGGGCTTCGTGCTCGCGGCGCTGCTCAACAACGGCCGCCAATTGGCCCAGCTCTCCCTCGATGGCCAGGGCTGGGCCTGGCTGCTGCTGGGGGTTGGGGTGAGCCTGCTGAGCCTGGTGGCCAATGGGCTGGCCTGGGGGATCTGCCTGCGCTGGCTGGGGTTGACCCCCGCCTGGGGGGCGACGGTGCTGCTGTTTCTGACCAGCAACCTGCGCAAATACCTGCCCGGCGGCATCTGGCACCTGGTGCAGCGGATCCAGGCCCTGCGCGGCGGTGGCGTCGTCACCGCCAGCCCCCTGCCCGCCCATCGAGCGGTGCTGGCGGTGCTGCTCGATCCGGTGCTGATGGCGGCGGCGGCCCTGGCCCTGGTGCCCCTGGGCCTGTGGCCCTTGCAGGGGGCGGATCGGCTGGCGCTGCTGGCCCTGCTGCCGCTGCTGGCCCTGGCGCCCCGCTGGTTCCGGCCCCTGCTGGGGGCCCTGGAGCGGCGGCGCCTGGCCCAGCTGAGCGCCCGGTTTCCGGAGGATGGGGCCCTGAAGCTGGAGCTGGCGAACCAGCAGGGGGCTGAGGCAACCGCGCCAGCCCTGCGCGGCTATCCCCTCGCGCCTCTGCTGGCGGAGCTGGTGTTCGTGTTGCTGCGCTTCGGAGGCTTCGCCTGCTGTGTGCTGGCTTTTGATCAACAGCTTTCCCTGGGTTGGGGCCACTGGTTGGCGGGCTTTGCCCTGGCCTGGACCGCCGGACTGGTGGTGCCCGGGGCGCCGGGGGGGCTCGGGGTGTTCGAAGCCACCCTGCTGCTGCGCCTGGGGCTTGAGCTGCCCGAAGGACCCCTGCTGGCGGTCGCCCTCAGCTACCGGCTGGTGACCGTGGTGGCGGATCTGCTGGCGGCGGGCACGGCCCAGCTCGACCAGCGCTGGATGGCCCAGACCCCTGCGCCGGGTTGGCCGCTTAATCGCAATTAGGCCTACTCTTGAGAAATGTCTGCCATCCCCGGCGCCGGCCCCCCACCGCCGGACCACGCCCTGCGCACCAACCTGCATGACCGTGGACGGCGGCTCACCCCCCAGCGTCAACGGGTGCTGGAACTGTTCGAGCGCATCGGCGAAGGCAGCCATCTGAGCGCCGAGGAGGTTCACCAGCGTCTGATTCGCTCCGACGGGCGCGTCTCTTTGGCGACCGTCTACCGCACCTTGCGGCTGCTCAGTTCCTTCGGACTGCTGCAGGAGCTGGAGCTGCCAGAAGGGGGCCGGCGCTTCGAGCTGGCAAGCGACACCCACCGCAACCACCACCACCTGGTCTGCGTGCGCTGCGGCCGCACCGAGGAATTCGAGAGCCCCGCGGTGCTCAGCGCCGGCGAGCAGGCGGCCGCCGGCCATGGCTTCCGGTTGCTGGAATGCGTGCTCAACGTGCGGGGGCTCTGTCCCCCCTGCGCCGCGGCGGAGCAGGTCTGAGCTCAGGCCAGCGGGAGCCTGGCAGCTGCAGCTGCTGATCGGCCCATTCGGCGGCGAGGGCGGCCAGAAGGCTGGAGCGGTCTCCGTGCAGGCGAACCATGCTGTTTTGGAAGAACGTGGGTTCAGCCTGGGGGGTTCCCATGGCGAGGCCCCGACGGATCACACGGAAGCGTGCATCCGATCGCACAGCCCCTCGGTCCTTGGATCACAGGCGGCCCCGCTGAGGCGATCCAATCTTGCTATTGAGAATCGCTTGCAAAGCGCTCCATACTTGTTTAGGTTGAGAGTCATTCGCAACAGGGCCCATTGGGGCCTGCCCGTCCCCACCGATGAGCTTCCGTTTCCTGCCCGATCAACCCGCCCCTGCCGTACGCATGCCCGTCGGCCAGACCGTGCTGCTGGATCCCGCCCTGCGGCCTTCCGGCAGCTGCATCGAGGTGCTCGAAGGGGTGGCCCGGGTCTATTGCCCCTGCGAGGAAACCGAGGGCATGACCCTGGCCTTCCTGCAGCCGGGCGACCAGCTGCGCACCGATCGTCTTTGCAGTGAAGGCGTCTGCGTCGAAGCGCTCACGCCCCTGGTCTTTCGCAGCGATGCCGAGCCCCTGGCCTCAGACGGCTTCGATCCGGTCAACGAGTGGACCCTGCAACTGCTGCGCATCCGTCACCTGGGCTCCGCCGATCAGCGGCTCCATGCCCTGCTCTCCCTGTTGGTGCGCCGGCTCGGGCGCCGCTGCGGCGTCTGGTGCGAGTTGCCGTTCCGACTCACCCACGAGCGCATCGGTGAACTGATCGGCACCACCCGGGTCACCAGCACCCGGCTGATTTCGAAGATCCGCCAGGCCAGGTTGCTGGAGGCCCCCGCCGGAGAGAACGGCCTGCGGCTGGCCCCGGAACTGGTGGCCTCAGCCCCCCTGGCGGTCGGCTGAGCGGAGTCAGGTGATAGTCAGATCATCACGAAACTGATTGAGACACTGAAGGCGTGATCTCAATGGCTCTTTATGTGACAAGTGTCGGAAAGACTCTTGGTTATGTTTGGCTGGGTTATTCTCTCTTTGCCTGGATTATTTCCTGCTGTTGCTGCTCAAGCCACTGAAGAGGGCAGGCTGGATATTGATTATTTAATATGCCAGTCCGAGGCCAATCTTGCGCGTTTGCAGCTTTGACAGCGAGACAGTTTCTTCCAAGCACATGGCTACTTGGATAGCTTTTGGGATTTTTATCAAGCCCTAGTTATGGGTCAAGAGAAATTGGCCGTTGCCATTGATCTCGCCATCACAGCTGGCAAAGTTTGAAACAAACCAGATTAGATAAAAACGCCAAATACGCCGGAATCGGGAGAAGTCCATGGCGCCATAGTTTAAATCTTTGTTGGTTTCAATGTGGGCGTCAAAATTCTTCAACCACTCTGCAAATGTACGCGAGTAATTATTACCATTCATGTACCAGCGCTGGACAGTCTTCAGATTTCTGTTGTGGCTTGGAACGGCATCGTAATTCCAGTAGCGCCCGTGGGGGAAAATATACTTGTGCGTAAAGGCGCTGGAAATGTTATTCGGTGTGCGTACGGTGATGATATGAAGGAAGAACTTGCCACCTGGCTTTAAGAAGGAAGCCAGCTTCGCAAAGGCATTGGTGAGGTTGCCAACATGGCAAAAAACGCCAATGGAAAGAATATTATCAAACTTCTCTTCAAAGTATGGATCATTCAGGTCGCCTTCGACGAGGGTGAAGCGACCCGATGCCAGATGACTTTGCGGATCCTGCATGCGTTGACGTATAAACTCGCACTGATGATGGCTGAGATTAATCCCGGTCATTCTGACATTGGGAAACTTTGATAGGATATAATTAGGGATGCATCCCCAGCCACAGCCAAAGTCGAGAATGTTATCGCCATCTTTGATATCTAATTTTTCTATGATGTCATCAATCATCTGTATCTGAGATTGCTCGAGATCAGCGGCCCCTTTGTCCCAAAGGCCCATGCTGTATTTGGGATAAATCACTTTGCCGTTGCCTAGCATTGTATTGAGCATTCCCTGTGGTAGGTCATATTGGATCTTCATCAGATCCTTCGAGCCTTCCGCCACTTGGTCGGTTTCCTGCAACACCCACTCATAGGGGGCAAGTAGAGCAGGCACATACTTAAAGAAGAACGGCATGCTTGTATCAAACAGTGCCTTCAGGACTGGATCGGGAAGTTCCAGTCCGTTCGCGTAGGATTCGCCCACGGCCATTTGTACGGCATTCACAACACGGGTGGCAGCTCGTGTGGCGTGATAGGCGATAGGGTGCTTGCGGGTCACATCTCCTACCAAAGGTAGGTAGCGCTGCAGGCCCGTTTCGACAGCGCCTGATTTCGTTTGATCAGTTTCTGGGGTCCGCTGCCCATGAACTTTTAAACTGAGATCAACCATGTTTGTTGGCTGCATGGAGGGAGCTGCGATGGGATCAAGTTGGGCCGACTTGAAAAGAAATAAGTAGAGAGGGACGGTTCAGCGGGGCCCATTCTCTACTGGATCGATAGGATAACTTGACAGCAAATGCAATAAGTTGGAGGCCATCGTTTCAAATATATACAAGCCCCACTCCGGCGGTGGGCGCTTGTTCAGATCGCTGATCAGAAACGGAATTCTGAAGCGCGACGGCGTATTGATCCAGGTACTTGCCCTGTTGCGGACCCTGACTCTCAAACTGATGCGGGGTCATGATATTCAGTCGATCCGAGCCGGCTTGATGGCCATGGCTGACAACATCAGCCGGATGCACTCATCGATCGGGAATGAACCCCAGCAAGAAGAGCTGAGTGGACGTTCAATGAACCCTGCTTCATAACAGCCTCCCGGGCGTTGAGTGGTTGATCATGAACGCTTCCGCCTTCAGAAGGGGGGAGCCAGCAGGTCGGCCCCCGCGGGTGAGAGCGGCCTGCGGTTGGCCCCGGAACTGGTGGTCTCAGCCCCCCTGGCGGCGGCCTGATTCCAGGCTGGGCACCAGCGCCAGCGAGGCCGCCAGCCCCAGCAGCAGGATCAGCAGCGCCGGCAGCAGCGCCGCCCCCACACGCTCATCACTGGCGTACTGGAACACCCGCACCGCCAGGGTGTCGAAGTCGAAGGGGCGCAGGGCGAAGGTGAGCGGCAGCTCCTTGACCGTGTCGACGAACACCAGCAGGCCCGCCACCAGCAGGGGCTCCTTCAACAGCGGCAGGTGCACCCGGGCCAACACCTGGGGCCAGCTGCAGCCCAGGCCGGTGGCGGCTTCATCGACGCTGGGAGGAAGGCGCTCGAGGGCCGCATCGAGCCCGCCCTTGGCCACCGCCAGAAAGCGGTCGCCATAGCCCCAGAGCAGCAGCAGCAGGGGGCTCAGGGCCAGCGGCCCGCCGATCAGCATCAGAGCCAGGGCCAGCACGGTGCCCGGCACCGCATAGCCCATGCCGGCGGCAAAGCTGAGCCGCTGCAGCAGCGGCGAGGGCAGCCAGCGGCGGGCGATCGACAGCAGCAGCGCGCTGCCCACGGTGATCCCCGCGGCCGCCAGGGCCAGCCCCAGGCTGCGCAGGCTCAGCCCCAGCAGCTCAGCGGCCGATTCCCCCTGGAGTTGGTCCCAGCTCAGGGCGGCCCAGAGCAGGGGGAGCCCCAGGGTGGCCAGCGGGGGCAGCAGGGTCAGGGTCTGGGCCGCCAGGGTGCGCCAACCCCCCAGGGGCCAGCGCTGGGGGGCATCGCCCCCGTGGGCCAGGGCCCAGCGGCGGCTGCGGCCGCGCAGCTGGCGTTCAGCCCCCACCAGCAGGCTGACAATCACCAGGGCAAACAGGGCCAGGCCCACGGCGCCACGCGGATCCTCTTCCCCCTGCCAGCGCTGCAGGATGCCGCTCGAGAGGGTCGGCACCCCCAGCAGTTCCACGGCCCCCAGCTCATTCACCACCTCCATGCCGGCCAGGGCGATCCCCGCCCCGATCGAGGGCAGCGCCATCGGCAGGGCCACCCGGGCGAAGCTGCCCCAGGGGCCCACCCCGAGGCTGCGGCAGGCCTCCAGTTGGCGCTGGCCGCTCGCCGAAAAGCTCTCGGTTGCCAGCAGAAACACGTAGCTGTAGGTGGTCAGGGTCAGCACCAGCACGGTCCAACCCAGCCCGTGGACGCGCAGCTGCCATTGGCTGCCCAGGTCGATCAAGGTGGCGGCCAGCAGGTAACCGGGGGTGGCCAGCGGCAGCAGTTGGGCGATCCGCAGCCAGCGGCGCCCGGGAAACCGGCAGCAGGCGGTGAGCCAGCCATTGGCGGTGCCGAGCAGGGCGCCCAGGGCACCAACGGCCGCCACCAGGGCCACGGTGTTGAGCAGCTGCTCGCGGCCATCGGCCCCCAGGGCCAGGGCGGCGGGCCCGGAGCCCAGGGCGGTGAAGCCGATCAGCATCGCGATCGGGGCCAGGGCCAGGCCGCAGATCAACAGAACGCCCCCGGCCAGCACCCCCCGGCTGGGCCTCTCCCGGCTGGGTTCGACCCCTGCTAGAGCCTTGCCAGCGGCTGCCATGGACACTGAGGTAAAGCTCAGTTTAGGAGCCCTACTTCCAGCCCCCCGCCTCCATCAGCTCGACGGCGGCGCGGTTCTTCGCCCCCATCTGCTCCACGGTGACGGCATCGGCCTTGAAGGGGCCAAAGCTCTTCAAGGTGGCGTTGTTGCCATAGCCCTTGAGCGGGTATTCGTTGTTGGCTTCGGCGTAGCCCTTGCCGCCGCTGGGGGAGGCCAGGAATTCGATCAGCCGGATCGCCCCCTGGGGGTTGCGGGCGTGGCGGGTGACGCCGGCGCCGCTGATGTTGACGTGGGCGGGGGTGGGGAAGACCACCTTGAGGTTGCGGGCCAGGGCCTGGTCGCTGGCGCCACCCTGGCCGGTGAGCATCCGGGCGACGTAATAGGAGTTCACCACTCCCACGCCGCACTCCCCGCTGGCCACGGCCCGGGCCAGGGGTGTGTCGGAGCTGAAGAAGGGCTGGCTGACGTTGGCCGTCAGAGCCTTGATCCACTGCCGGGTGGCGGCCTCACCGCGCTGGATCAGTTGATCGGCCACCAACGACTGGTTGTAGACGCTCCTGCGATCGCGCAGGCAGAGCTTGCCCTTGAGGGCGGGGCTGGCCAGATCGGCGTAGGTGCGGATGGCTCCGGGTTTCACTTGCTTGGGGTTGACCACCACCAGGCGCACCCGGCGGGTGAGCCCATACCAGCGGCCCTTGGAATCGCGCAGGTTGAGGGGCACGTCTTTGAGCAGGGCGGCGGAGCGGGCGCTCTGGAACAGCCCCAGGGAGGTGGCCTTCTCCAGGCGGGCGGCATCCACGAGCACGAGCACGTCGGCGGGGCTGTTCTTGCCCTCGCTCCTGAGGCGCTCGATCAGGGCGTCATCCTTGGCCTCCAGCAGATTGACCTTGATGCCGGTGCGTGCGGTGAACTGGCGGTAGAGCTCTTTGTCGGTGTTGTAGTGGCGGCCGGAGTAGACGCCGATCTCGGCGGCTGGGGCGCCGCCGCTCGCTTGCTGAGCCTGAACTGCTAAGCCACCGGCGAGGGCTGCTCCCACCAGGGCAAGACTGATCAGAAGCCGATTGCGAGCGCTGGAGTCAGGTCGCAGCGGAGTCAGCGGAGGGAGCATTCAGGCAGGGGGCCGAAGGGCCCGATCACGGCCTTGAAGCTAAAAACGCGACCGATCGAGTGGTCGCAGCGATGCTTCAAAAGCGCGTAGCAATTGTTACCTCGTAAGAGGAGGTGGCCGTAGGTTCGCCCCAGCGGATCAGCCGCGGCTGTTGCGGCTGATCCGCACGGGAATCGGCACCAGCGCCGGTTGCATCAGGCCACCACCGCCGTTGTCGTCGTCGGAGTCGATGGTGAGCCAGAACGCCAGCACGAACAGGGCGATCACACCGGTGAAGAGCAGCAGTTCAGCCATGGACCCCGGCGCGCAGTGGCCCAACACTAACCAGATCGACAGGCTCTGTTGTGTCGTGCGTGGCTGTTCGGGGCCCCTCAGCCGAATCCTTTGCCCGCATCTTTGGCCACGCAGGCCTGGAGCTGCTGGCGCAGTTTGGCGTGGTCGAGGTCTTGGCCGATCAGCACCAGCTGGTTCTTGCGCTCACCCGGCCAGTCGGAGTCATCGATCGAGAAACGCTTGCCGGCCAGGTGGAACACATGGCGCCGCTCGCTCTCGTTGAACCAGAGCACCCCTTTGGCGCGGAAGACCGATCCGGGCAGCTGGTTGTCGAGGAAGTTCTGGAACTTGCGCAGGGCGAAGGGGCCTTCGGAGCTGAACGACAGGGAGGTGTAGCCCGCGATCGCCAGGTGATCGGCGGTAGCTGGGCTGCCATGGCTGTGGTCATGGTCATGGCCGTGGCTGTGCCCGTGGCCGTGCCCGTGGCTGTGATCGTGGCCGTGCCCGTGGTCGTGATCAGCGTGATCGTGAGCTGTGGCGGGCGCCTGCTGCTCGGCCACCACCCGATCCGATTCGAACAGCCCCACGCTCAGCAGCAGTGGCAGGGGCACCTCCCCCTTCACCGAGCGCAGGATGCGGGCATCGGTCTTGATGGCGCGCAGCTTGGCCTCCAGCTCCGCCAGCCGCTCCTCGCTCACCAGGTCGCATTTGTTGAGCATCAGGATGTCGCCGTAGACCACCTGGGCCCGGCCCACCTCGCCCTCCAGCAGCGTGTCGTCGACGTTCTCGGCGTCGATCAGAGTGATGATCGAATCCAGGCGGGTGGAATCCCGCAGGTCGCTGCCCAGGAAGGTCATCGCCACTGGCAGGGGGTCCGCCAGGCCGGTGGTCTCCACCACCAGGTAGTCCACCGGATCGGGGCGCTGCAGGATCCGCTCGACGGCGCCCAGCAGTTCACCGTTGATGGTGCAGCAGATGCAGCCGTTGCTCAGCTCCACCGTGTCTTCGCCCGTGGCGATGATCAACTCGTTGTCGATGCCGATCTCACCGAACTCGTTGACGAGCACGGCGGTTCTGACCCCCTCCTGGTTGCTGAGGATGTGGTTGAGCAGGGTGGTCTTGCCGGCCCCCAGAAAACCCGTGAGGATCGTCACCGGCAGGGGGCCGGGGAGTGGCTTCTCGCCTGAAAAAGGGAGAGCGCTGCTCTGGGGGGCGGTGCTGGTGCTCATCGAGACCGGATCGTTGGCGCCAGTCTGGCGCCTGGGTGCCACGGAGGACTCGGGTTAGGGTCCGACCAACCGTCACCGAGTGCCATGGAGATCGACCATCCAGGTGCCAAGCCCCTGGGGCCCGAGCAGCTGGCCCTGCTCGAGCAGTTCCGCGCCCGCCTGCAGGAGCGGGTCGCCAGCGTCGGCCTCACCTCCGACGACGTGCAGCGTCTGGTGAAGGAGATCCGCCAGCACCCGGACATCAGCGTCGAGCTGCTGCGGGAGCTGCGGGCCGAGAGCGAACAACTGCTGCCCGGCCAGCGCCTGGTGACCTTTGATTGGGACTGAGCCCTGAGCGATCAGCCCAGGGGGCGCCGGTGGGGCTCAGAAGTTGAAGCTGGTCTTGATCAGCCCGCCCAGCTGGTGGAAGCTCGCCCCGGGGGCGGTGGTCTGGCCCAGGGGCCGGCTCAGGTAAAAGAGGGCCGGCGTGATCGAGATCGCGTCGCTCACCTGAACCTTGTACCAGGCCTCCCAGACGTAGTTGCCATCGGCCGGGCTGTCGCCGCCCGTGAGCGCCGTGGCGAACACCGGTTGACCCACCGCCACCCCGGCGGCGTTGCCCTTGGCGAAGGCATCGCTCCAGTTCAGGCCCACCAGCCACGACTGGCTGGTGCTCGGCGCCCCATCGATTGGGCGGGTGTCGTAGGAGGTGCTGTTCACCCCCCAGCCGGCACTGATCGAGGGAAACCAACCGCTCTGTTTGGGCTGCCAATAGCCGCCCAGGCCGAAGGCAAGGGTGCGGCTGGCGGGGTCGGCGAAGGCGGTGGCGGTGAGTGGCGTGGTCCCCGGCACCTCCACCCCCGACTGCACGTAGGAGTAGATGGCGGCCAGGGCCCACTGCGGTTGGGCGTAGCCCAGCTGCACCGTGCCGGTGCCGGCGGAGGCTCGGCTGCCGATGCCCCCCAGCGAGGGATCGCCAATGGCACCGTTGTCGGCTACGTAGCTGGCGCTGACGCTGACGCCGCCGTTCTGCCACCAGAGGCCGGCGCCGGGACCGAGGTTCTTGTTGTAGGCCGCCGGTGCGCCGTTGAGGGTCAGCACGTTCAGGATCGTGTCGCTCGGGTACACGCTCGGCCAGAGGGCCAGCATGTCCTCCTGCCCCACCCGGCCGCCGGCGGTGGCGGTGAAGGAGCGGCCGATCGGGAACTGGTAATAGAGCTTGTCGATCCCCAGCACATCGGGGCCGGCGTCCTCCTCGAAGGCCACCTCCAGGCTGGAGAGGATGCCGGTGGGGCCGGCGCCACCGAAGGCGGAGGCCGCGAAATTGCCCGCCCGCAGGATCGTGCGCAGCAGGTCTTTACCGCTGAAGCTGGTGTCGAAGCTCAGCTGCAGGTCGTAGGTGAGGGTGGTCGCCCCCACCTCGGCGCGGGCGGCATCCACAGCAGCGCTATCGCTGCCGCCGAAGGCATTGGCCCCCACCACAAAGGTGGCCAGGCCTGAGAGCTTGGTGGTGGTGGAGAACTGGGTGGCCTCCAGCTCACCAACCTTGGCTTCGAGGCCATCGACGCGGCCGCGCAGCACGGCGAGCTCCTTCTGGAATTCAGCCATGAGCTTCTTGAGCTCGTCGGTCACTTCAGTGATCCGATCGAGGCAGGCATGGAGCAGGGCGGCGGCTTCCCAGCGGGTCAGGGCCTGGGCGCCCTTGAAGCTGCCGTTGGGGTAGCCGGCGACGCAGCCGTAGCGCTCGACCAGGTTCGAGAGCGCCTGATAGGCCCAGGAGGTGGGCTGAACGTCGGAGAATTGAGTGAGGCTGGTGACTTGCTCCCGCGCTTCGATGGGGCCGCCATAGCGCTTGAGGTCGCTGAGGTTCAGCTCGGCGGCCTGGGCCTGGTTTGCGCCGAGGGCCAAGGGGGCCGCCCCGAAGGCCAAGGGGGCCAGGGCGCCGAGCAGGCCCCATGGGGCCGCGGGCAGCAGGGGCGAGCGCGAGCAGCTGGGAAGCGTCATGAATGCAGGCGGCGGCGCGGCGGTGTGAGCTGAAGCGAGTGTGAGGGCGTTGGCAGCTGTTGCGCGCTCAACCAGCACCTCACGGGGTGCCATCGGGCACTCGGGCGATGGCCACGGCCAACCTAGCCCATGGATTGAGAATCGTTCTCGCAGCCTCAGCCCGGCTGGCGTTCCTGGCAGAGCGGGCAGAGCCCAAAAAACTCCAGGGTGTGGAACAGCAGTTGGAAGCCGTCCAGCTGCTGGGGGCTGAGATCGTCGCCGTGCATCGGGCAGGCGGGCAAGGGCACGGTGCGGCCGCAGTCGACGCAGGTGAGATGGTGCTCGTCGCGTTCGGTGGGGGCGAACAGGGCCTCGCCGCTGGGCAGGTGGCGGCAGCGCACGAGGCCCTGTTGCTGCAGCTGGCGCAGGTGCCGGTAGACCGTGGCCAGGCCCATGGACTGCGGAGTGCTGCGCAGTTGGGCGTGGAGGTCCTGCCCGGAGAGCTCGCTGCTGGCCAGGCGCAGTTGCTCCAGCAGGTGCTGCTGCTTGCCGTTGAGGGTGGCGGGACGGGAGGCCTCCATGGGGGAATCCTATGGAGCGAGGTGAGACCGGCGGCCCAGGAGCGTGAGGCTCAGGCTGGACTGAGTATCGTTCTCAAACAGCGCTGGCTTCCGGTTGGGCGCACTGCCGAAACGTCAGGCCGTCATGCCCCACCTGAGCCGCACACCGCAAGCGCCGCCCCAGGCCTGGATCCGTGCTCGCGCCCGGTTCATCGCGGGGCTGCTGGCGACGGCCAGCCTGCTGGCGGGATGTCAGCCCAAGGCCACCGCCTCAAAAACAGAGAAGCCCCTGGCCGTGGTCACCACCTTCCTGCCGATCACCGAATTCACCCGGGCTGTGGCGGGCGACTGTGCCACCGTGAACGCCCTGATCCCCACCAAAGTGGGCCCCCATGATTTCCAGGCCACGCCCACCGATCTGGCCCGCCTTCGCCAGGCCGATGTGCTCGTCAAGAACGGACTGGGCCTCGAGGGTTTCCTCGACAAGCTCATCGCCGGCGCTGAAAACCCGCGCCTGCGGGTGATCGACACCAGCCAGGGCATCAGCACGCTGAGCCTCCCTGGGGCGGGCGGCGGCCATCACCATGGTGCGGACCAGATCGAGGCCAAAGGCCATGACCACGGCGAGATCAACCCCCACATCTGGCTGGATCCCCTGCGGGCTGCGCAGCAGGTGACCAGCATCCGCGATGGCCTGATCGCCGCCAGGCCCGCCTGCAAGGCCACCTTCACCACGAACGCGGCCCGCTTCACGGCCGAGCTGGAGCGTCTGAACACCGACCTGGCGGCCCAGCTCAAGCCCTATGCCGGCAAGACCTTCGTGGCCTTCCACGACTTCGCTCCCTACTTCGCTGAGCGTTATGGGCTGAAGGCCAGCTTCGTGGTCAATGTGCCCGAGGAGAACCCCACCCCGGCCGACCTCAGGCGGGTGGCGCGCCTGGCCCAGGCTACCCAGCTCAAGGCCCTGCTCAGCGAGCCCCAGGAGGGCAGCGGATCCTTCCAGGCGCTGGCGAACGATCTTGGGGTGAAGGTGATTGCGTTCGATTCGCTCGAGACGGGCCCCGATTCGGCGGCGGCACCGGGCACCTACGCCAGAACCCTGCGCGGCAACGCCGCGAATCTGGTCAAGGCCCTCGGAGGCTGAGGGCGCCGTTCCCGCCGGTAGGCTGAAGGGATGCTGGAAATGGTTCTCGAAGTCAGGAATCTGTCGGTGCGGCGCGAGGGCGTCCGCGCCGTCGAGAACGTGAGCTTCGAGCTGGCGCCGGAAACCGACACGGCCCTGGTGGGGCCCAACGGTGCCGGCAAGAGCACCCTGGTGCAGGCCCTGCTCGGGATCATTCCCCGCCAGGAGGGCGAGATCCGCGTGCTGGGCCGGCCCATGGGCCGCCAGGGCCAGCTGCCGGCCTCCGTGCGCGCCCAGGTGGCCTACCTGCCCCAGAGCTTCGCGGTGCGCAACCGCTGCCCGCTCACGGTGGCCGAATTCGTGGCTCTGGGCTGGGACCCTGCCGGCCCGCGGCTGCCCTGGAGCGGCAGCGAGCGGCGGCGGCAGGCGGTGACCGCGGCCCTGCGCAAAACAAGCTGCCTGGATCTGGCTGATCGGCTGATCAGCGAGCTCTCCGGCGGCCAGACCAAGCGTGTGCTGCTCGCCTTCTGCGTGGTGCGCCCCCGGCGCCTGTTGGTGCTCGATGAGGCCCAGTCGGGGCTGGATGCCCAGGCCGCCGAGCAGTTCCACGATTTGCTCTTCCAGCTGCGCCGCACCGAGGGCTGGACGATCCTGCAGGTTTCCCATGACCTCGACATGGTGCGCCGCACCTGCGATGGGGTGCTTTGCCTCAACCGCAACCTGCGCTGTGCTGGCCACCCCGACCATGCCCTCAGCCCGGCCCAGCTGGAGGGGGTCTACGGGCGCGGTTACGTGCCCTACCACCACCAGCACCAGCACGCTTCCAGCCCATGACGGAGGGGCCCTTGCTCAGCGATCTGCTGCAACTGCCGTTCATGCAGCGGGCCCTGCTGGGCGGTCTTCTGACCGGCGCCCTCGGCGGCCTGCTGGGCAGCTTCGCGGTCCTGCGCCAGCTCTCCTTCTTCAGTGACGCCCTGGGCCACTCCGCCCTGCTCGGCATCACCCTGGGCATCCTGCTGGGGCTGAACCCCACCCTGGTGCTGATTCCGTTCGCGGTGGTCTTCGCCCTGGTGGTGAACCACCTGGTGGCGCGCAGCCCCCTGCCCACCGATGCACTGCTGAACATCGTCTATTCCTCATCGCTGGCCCTGGCAGTGGTGGCCCTGAGCTTCGTGCGCAGCTACAGGGGCGGCATCCACCAGCTGCTGTTCGGCGACATCCTCGGGGTCTCCTGGCTGGATGTGGGGCTGATCTCAGGGCTGCTCGCCGTGGCCCTGGGCTATCTGGCGCTCACCCGCCGCGATCAGATCCTGCTCACCCTCGATGAGCCCCTGGCCCTTTCCCGTGGGGTGGCGGTGCCCCTGCACCGGCTGTTGTTCATCGTGCTGCTGGCGGTGGTGGTGGCGATCTCGATCAAGGCGGTGGGGGTGCTGCTGATCAGTGCCTTCGTGGTCATTCCCGCCTGCGCTTCGCGGCTGGTGAGCCGTCACTTCAACGGCTATGTGCTGCTGGCCTCCGGGCTGGGCGCCGTCTGCGCGGTGCTCGGCCTGCTGCTCTCGGGCAGCTTCGATCTGCCCTCAGGTCCCTGCGTGGTGATTGTTCAACTGCTGGGATTTCTGGTGGCCCTGGGGGTCTCCTCCCTGCGCATGTCCGTCGCCAGGGCCTGAACCTGCTCAGCCCGGCACCAGCCAGCGGGCCTGGCGCACCGGCCGATCTAGCAGGCGCAACTCCAGGCTGGTGGCGTCGACCAGGGCTGGCATGGCCTGGGTGCGGCGGCCGCCCACCGCCATCGGCCTCAGGGTGAGCAGCAGTTGGTTGCGGCTGGGATCCAACTCCAGACCCGTGCCGGGCTCCAGCTCCCAGCCCGTCAGCTCCCGCTGCCCCAGACGCTTGCCGGTGCGGTCCAGGGCCAGCAGGGTCAGCCGCGGCTGGCCCAGGCCTTCGATCGTCAGCGCCCAGACGCGGGAGCCGTTGCGCTCGCAGGCGCTGGCCACCAGGGCCTGGGGACCGACCCAGAGGGTGCGGGGCGCCTGGCCCGGTTCGACGATCTCCAGGGCGCGGGTGAAGTCGGGTCGATGCTGCACCAGCAGGGCGCGGCCCCCCACCGGGCAGAAACTGCTCAGATCGCGGCTGCCGGGCAGCATCTGGCGCCCCCCCGCCGGCCCCGCCATCCCCATCAGACTCAGCCCCTCCACCTCCGGCACCACCATCGCGCCCCCCTGGGGCACCAACAGCACCGGGCCACTGGCCCTGAGATCAAGGCTCACCGTGCTGCCGTCGCGCCGGTGGAGTTCGGTGTGGCCCTGGCCGGAAGCCTCACGGGATTCCTGCACCAGAAGATCCCCGCGCCGGTTGGAGCTCAGGTAGGCGAACACCAACGGTTCGTCGCTGAGCCCAGTCGGGGGAGCGATCCGTGGCGCGGCCAGGCCGGTGCTGCGGGGGGCCAGGTTGCGCTGGCGCAGGTCCACCCGCCAAACCCGTTGGCGTCCTTGCCCATCGGCGCTCACCAGGGCCACCCCCGATCCGTCCCCCAGGGGTTCCAGGATCGGAATCGATGGCCAGATCGGGCCCATGGCGCGCCAGCGGCCGTCGTGGTCACGAAGCTGCAGCTGCTCGCCGTTCGCCACGCTCACCACCGCCACGATCCGGGGGCGTGGATCCCAGAGCCAGGTCCGTGGCGCCAGGGCCAGGCCCCGCTGGTCGCGGCCGCCCACCGCAACCTGAAGGGGCCGTTCCACCCGTACGCCCGGGGCCAGCAACAGCCGCTGCCGGTTGCCGTCCCCCAGCCATTGGTGCTCCGAGGTCGGTGTCAGACGGCTGGCGGCCGCCACGCTGGCCTGGTCCATTGGGCGGCTGAAACGCAGATCGAGGGTCCCGGGCCCGGAGCTGGTGTCGGCCGCCTCGATTCCCAGCAGCCGGGGTGGATGCCGCAGCAGCAGCTGTTGCTGCAGGACGGCCAGCGCCAGTCCTGTGGTCAGTGCCAGTGCCCAGGGCGTCATGGTTCGAAGGGCCTGCGGGGGCGCTGGATCGGCGTGATGCGGCCTGGGATCACCAGACTGCGGGGTGGATTGGATGTCGTGTCGAGAGCCATCACCCCCTCGATCGCCAGCCACTGGTCGGCCTGGGGGAGCGGTTGGCCGGCGGGCCAGCGCACGGGCAGACCAAAGGGCGTGGCATCGGCGAGGCAGCAGCGCACCAACAGCCGGGCCAGCTCGGGCGCTTCGCCGGGGACCGGCAGCACGAAGCCGCTGATGCGCACCGGGTCGCCGGCGTAGAGAGCCGGGTCGGGCTGGCTGCGCAGCAGCCGCACCCAGTCGGTGAGGCTGCGTTGGGCGGGCGGCAACACGAAGCTGAGTTCCTGCACCTCCAGTTGGCCGCCGGGTCGGTTGGCCGCCAGATCGGCAAAGGAGGGCACCGGAGGGACCAGCAGCATCGCCAGGGCCAGGGCGAAGCCCAGCAGCAGGGCTGCGCGTTCCCTGCGGCTGGTGCGGTTCCGCCGGGGCGCAGGCCGCTGACGCCCCATGCGCACCCCATCGAGGGCCGCCAGGGCGAGAAGCACCACGCCGCTGCCGATGATCAGGGGGTGGAAGACGGCGCGCACCAGCAGATCCAGTCGGCCGCTAAGGCCGCTCTGCACCAGCACCAGGCCCCAGAAGCCCAGGGCCAGGGGCCGCAGCAGCGCGTTCAGAGTTTCCACAGGTTCACCCATTGGCCGATCAGCAGGGTCGCCACGGTGGCCCCTGCGGTGGTGAGGGCGATCGCCCGGGGGCGCAGCAGCACCCCGAACAGGCCGATGGATTTGAGGTCCACCACGGGGCCCAGGATCAGGAAGGCCAGCAGCGCCCCGGGGGTGACCTGGGCGGCGAAGCCCAGGGCCAGGAAGGCATCGACGCTGCTGCACACCGACACCACCACCGCCAGCAGCATCAGCGCCAGGATCGAGAGGGTGGGGGCGCTGCCCAGGGCCAGTAACCAGCTGCGGGGCAGCAGGGTCTGCACCATGGCGGCGATGGCGCTGCCGAGCGCCAGCAGCACCGCCAGGTTGAGAAACTCCCGCACCCCATGGCCCAGGGTTTCCCCCAGCGGCGCCCGCGGCACCACGGCCGGAGTGGCGGCCGCCGGCGGGGCCCCCACCATCCCGCCGCGGCGCTCCAGCAGCCCGACGGCCCCCAGGGGCTGGCTGAGCCGGCGTTCCTCCAGCAGGGCAGGGGTGAGCAGTTCTGCCTCCGGCAGCAGCCGCAGCAGGCTGGCCAACACGAGGGAAATCACCAGGGCCCCGGCGGGACGGGCCAGCAGCAGCCAGGGGCGATCGGGAAAGGCGGCCCAGGTGCTGGCCAGCACGATCGGGTTGAGCACCGGGGCGGCGAACAGGAAGCCCAGGGCCGTGGCCAGGGGTGCACCCCCCGCCAGAAGCCGCCGGGCCACGGGCACGTTGCCGCATTCGCAGGCGGGCAGGGCGAAACCCAGGGCGGCGCCGGTGAGTGGGCCCCCCAAGGGGTGGGAGGGCAGGCGCTGGAGCCAGGCCCCACCGGGGCTGAGCCAGCGGGCGATCGAGGCGATCGTCACCCCGATCAACAGAAACGGCATCGCCTCGATCACCAGCCCCTGAAACACCGCCCAGGCCGTCGCCAGCCGCTCCACGGGCACGATCACGAGGCGTCCGCCTCGTACCAGTCGGGCAGCGCCTGGAAGCGGGCGGCGTTCTTCTCGTTCTCGCGCGCCTCGACCCGCCAACAGCAGGCCCGGCCCTCCTCGCGTTCGCGCAGCAGCTCATTGGCCCAACCCCAGACCAGTTCGGCGCTTGCCTCCATGCCCACGTTCTCCATCACCCGCAGGTCCAGGGCGCCCTGCCCATGCAACGCCTGCCACAGGGGAAGGAGCGGATCGTCGGCGTTGGCCAGGAAGGTGTGATCGAACTGGGCCGCCAGCTGGGCCTCGAGATCCTTGAGGCTGGAGAAATCGACCACGAAGCCGTACGCGTCCAGGTGGTGGGCGCGGAAGTCGACGCTGAAGCTGCGGCTGTAGCCATGCACGAAACGGCAGTGGCCGTCGTGGCGCCATTGGCGGTGGCAGCAGGGGTAGCCGCTGAAGGTCTTGGAGCAGGTGTAGGCGGCTGTCATCGTGGTGCGGGAGGATCGGACCCCGCCGGATCGGTTCCCTGTGGTGGCATCATTTCAGCCCCCCGACCCCCGCTTCAGTGAGCAGCTGATCGATCAGCTGCGCTTCAGCGAAGCCGGATTGATTCCGGCGGTGGCCCAGGACTGGCTCGATGGCGCCGTGCTGATGGTGGCCTGGATGAACCGCGAGGCGATCGAGCGCACCCTGGCCACGGGCGAGGTGCACTACTGGAGCCGCTCCCGCGCCGAGCTCTGGCCCAAGGGGGCGACCAGCGGCCACACCCAGCGGCTGCGGGATCTGCGCTTCGATTGCGACGCCGATGTGCTGCTGCTCACAATCGAGCAGACCGGCAACGTGGCCTGCCACACCGGCGCCCGCAGCTGCTTTTTTGAACCCGGCCCCGAGCGCAGCGCCGGCGGGTCCACGGCCCTGCCGCCCCCGGCTGATGTGTGCACCGAGCTGGCGCAGGTGATCGAGGGGCGCCGCGACCGGCCCGAGCCCGGCAGCTACACCAACAAGCTCCTCGAGGGCGGCGACAACCGCATCCTCAAGAAGGTGGGCGAGGAGAGCGCCGAATTCGTGATGGCCTGCAAGGACGACGACCCCGACGCCATCGCCGGCGAAGCGGCCGACATCCTTTTCCATGTGCAGGTAGCCCTGGCCCACCACGGTGTCAGCTGGCGCCGGGTGCAGGAGGTGCTGGCCGAGCGGCGCGGGGCGCCACGGCGGGAGTGAGCATTAAGGGCCGTTCTGCACCAGGCCAGGGCCCCCCAGGGCGGACTGCTGCTGCAGCCAGCGCAGGGTGGCCAAGTCGCGGGGGCTGAGCTCCAGCACCGGTTGCGCTCCAGGCACCGCCGCCATCGCATCAGCGGGGTCGTTGCTGTGGCCCCAGAGGCCGAAGGCATGGCCCAGTTCGTGCAGGGCCGTGGCCTGGATCGCCGGTTGGCGCTGGTCGGGGCTGATCAGCACCTCCACCCGCGGCTCCAGCAACCTCTGGCCCAGCGGCTGCCCCTGGCGCTGGGCTTCCACCAGCAGCAGCAGCGCACGGCCGTGGCTGGCCCGCTGCGGGCGGCCTTCAGCGATGAGCGGTGGCCGCCTGCGGTAAAGCCGCACCTGGGCACGGCCTGGATCCTCCACCCGACTGATCGGCATGTATCTCTCCCAGGTGGCCAGGGCGGCGTCCACAGCCCCCAGCCAGCGGCGCTGCCAGATGAGCTCCGCTTCCCTGCCCCCCAGCGGCTCCACCCAGACGCACCAATGGTCCCGCCGGGCCCAGCCGGCGGGCGTTGGATTGATCCGATTGCGGTAGTCGTCGGGGCTGGGGGCCGGGAGTGGGGTGGGCCGAAGCGGTTCCTGGCCGCTTTCGATCACCCGCACCGCAACGGCGGCAGGGCACCGATCGGCCGGCAGCGTGGCTGCGCCGCCCGTGGCCTGGCCAGCCACCAATACCAGCAGGAGCCCCAGCGCCAGGGGCCATCCCTGGACGGGCCAGCGGGGGCGACGCTCGGACACGGCGGTGGTGGGGTGGGGGCTCAGCCCGCCAGACCCACGCCCCGGGCCATCAAGGTGGCCAAGAGGGGGATGGCGGCAAAGCCCGCCAGTTCGATGTTCAGGATCCAGGCGAGGCGGTTGGCGAGGGCTTCGCTCACCTGGGGCAGTTCCCCCTTGCGCAGGGGGAGGGCCCAGAGGATGTAGGTGACCGTGGGATAGAGCGAAAGGGTGCCGATGGCGATGTACAGACCCACCTTCCACCAGAACACGGGATTGGCGGTGTAGAACTCCGTTCCCTGGCCGAAGTAGAGCACCCGCAGGATGCCGCTGACCAGCAGGGTGAGGGCGGCGATTCCGTAGACCACATCGGTGATCACCATCAAGGTGGCCTCCCCCCGGCTCGGGTTGGCCTTGATCAGACGCCGCTCCAGCACCAGGGCGCCGAAGCAGAGCATGATGCTCACGTAGTGCGCATAGGCCACCCCGGCGCTGGTGAGCACGTCGGTGGGCAGGACGGCGAAGCCGGGCATCGGAGCTGGATTGTTAGCCCGACGACCGTAGCGGGGGCCTGGGCCTGGCGCTTCGGTGGGCCATGGCCCGAAGGAGGCCGGCTGACGGCCATCACCCCGAGGGTGGGCGGATAACCAGGGCTCGACCCCACCGGCAGGGGCGGCCCACAATGAGGGCGTTCGTTTTTTTCGGCGGGCCAGGCCATGTCATCAGCCAACGGCGCAGCGGATCCGGTCGAGACCGAGGTGCTTGAAAGCACCGTTGTCGATGAGGGGACCCTGCGGCGGTTGTTGCGCCGGGCCGGCCGCCTGCTGGCCCGACCGGCGATCGAGTGCCTGGAGTTGCTGCTCGATGGCGACACCCCCTACCAGGTGCGCTTCACGATGCTGGCGGCGCTCACCTATCTGCTGCTGCCCCTCGATCTGATTCCTGATTTCATCCCCGCGGCAGGCTTCAGCGACGATCTGGTGGCGCTCACGGCCCTGCTGGGCCTCTGCGGCCGGCACCTCACACCGGACATCCGCCTGCGGGCGCAGCGCAAGCTGGATCGCTGGTTTCCCCCCAGCCGGTGATGGCCACCCTCAGCACGGAGCAGCTGGAGGAGCTGCAGACCTTCCTCAAGGAATGGCTGCGCCACACCGGCCGCACCCAGGCCGATCTGCGCCGCGCCCTGAGGGCCAGTTCGATCCGCATGCCGGTGCTGCTGGGGGAGCTCGAGCGCACCTATGGCCGCGCCGGTCTCGCCGGCCTGGCCGAGCGTCTCTGTGGCATCGAGGAGCAGTGGCAGGGCGAGGAGGGGCAGGCCGAAGGGGGCACTGACTTCGAGGATCCCCTGGGCCAGCTCGACCTGTTGCTCGAAGAGATTCGCGCCGACCTCAAGCCTTGATGGTCCCAGGCAAACTGTCACCATCACCCTTTTCTCGCCCGCCCATGTCCGCTTCGTCGCCACGGCTGTTGATTGGATCGATGCTGCTGGCCCTGGGGTCCACCGCTCTGGTGCTTGCCGCTCCTGGGGCCCTGGCCCAGAGCCAGCGTTTCCTGCTCAGTCCCGGGAACCGCGGCAAGGTGGGTCCGAGCACCACGGTCACGCCCGAGAACTGCGTCACGGCCGCCGATGGCGCCATCACCTGTGACACCAAGCTCACGAACCCCCCGGGTGACACCCCCGCCAAGCCCCAGTTCAGTCCCTTCAGCCAATGAAGCGGCTGCTGCGGATCCTGCAGGACGACCAGGCTTTCCTGCGGGGGATCGACCAGGGGGAACGCCTGCTGGCCAAGGCCCTCTCGCTGATCCTCGCTTTGGTGGTGGTGGTGGCCAGCATCCACCTGCTGCAGCTGGTCTGGAGCGATCTGCTCAACACGGAAACCACCTGGCTGGGGGATGAACTCACCCGAGTGCTGGGTGATGTGCTCAACGTGCTGATCGCCCTGGAGGTGCTGCAGAACCTCACGGCCTATCTGCGCCGCAAGGTGATCCAGATCGAGCTGGTGCTGGTCACCGCGCTCACGGCGGTGGCGCGAAAGGTGATCGTGCTTCCGCCTGGGTCGGAAGACAAGCCGTTACTGCTGGCCGGGCTGGGCCTGGTGGTGCTGTCCCTGGCCGCGGCCTACTGGCTGGTGCGCCAGCCGGTGGCGATCAGCTCGTCGTCCCAAGGAACAGGGCGAGCCAAACGGTTCCTGGGGAAGGATCGGTTCCCTCGACCCGATGACGCCGATGCGGACTGATCAGCAGCGCATCCCCCACCGCCAGATCCCGGGGCTGGGGCTCATCCTCAAAACGCAGCCTGGCACTGCCCTGGAGCAACAGCACCCATTCCGTTTCGCTCTGGTCGTACCACTGACCTTCGGGGCTCACAGCTGAGCAGGAATGGATCGACTCCAGGCGCAAGCCAGGGGCTTCCAGGAGCACGTCGCTGCGCTCCTGGCCCGGTGAGGGGCATGGCTGGGCGAGCAGGTTGCCGGCCCGTGGACCGTCAGGGCCGTTGGACTCACCCCAGCGCCGGCCGATGCTGAACCCCCAGCGGGCCGCCAGATCCACCACCTGATGGTGGTGGCCGCACTCCCGCAGGGCGCGGCGTAACTCCGGCTGGGTTTCGCCCAGGGCCACGAAGGCCTGCAACTGGCGCACTTTTTCGAGAAAGCGTTGCAGGTCGGCTTCCGCCATGGCTTCGGTTCAAGGTGTGGGGACGCCTGGTTCGTCCAGGAACTTGCCCATGCGGAAGCGGTCGAACAGCACGCCGGCGAACAGCACCTGTTCGGGCCGCTCCACCCGCCAGCCCCGGCGCTCCAGCAGGGGCCTCGAGAGCTGACTGGCTTCGGTGCGCAGGCGCGTTACACCCATTCTGCGGCCATGGTTCTCCAGCGCCTCCAGCAGGGCCGAGGCGCGACCCTGGCGGCTGGAGCGGCCGCGGCAATACAGCAGCGAGAGGCGATCGATCGGCTGCAGCAGGGCGAAGGCCTCGATCGTGGCGCCCCCCTCGGAGCAGCTGGCCAGGCCGAATCCCGCTGACAGTTCCGCCTCCAGCGCGACTCCAGCGCTGTGGCCGGCCCAGGCCGCCACCTGGCGCGGGCTGTACAGCGGCGGAGCCTGATCGAGCACCGCTTGCCGGTAGACCTCGATCAGCTGGGGCAGGTCCTCGGGCAGCAGGGGGCGAAGCAAGGCCATGGGACTAGGTTGACGGGGAGGCTGCGAAGAATTGAAAAGAGTTTCGCTGCTTCCTTGATTGGGACCGGCGCGGGGTGTCGGCTCCTTTTTACGGTTTAGCCAAGTCCATGGATCGGAGTTGAAGGCCATGGCCACACACAAACCCCTCACCATCGGCGAGCTGGAGGCAGGATTCTCCGCCTATTGCATGGCCCTGAGGCGGTTGGTGGGGGAACAACGGGGCCTGGAGACGATCGAGCGCACGTTGTGTTGGCACAACCTTCAGCGACTCCACGATTCCCTCCCCCAGCGCTACAGATCACCAACCGAGCTCTACCAACGCTATGAACGCACCCGCCGCGCCGGTGGAGACAAGCCCGACTAGTTCGTCGACTTGGTGGTCAGAGCTGGACTGCATGGTGTAGTTTGAATTTGTCAAGTTCATCGCAACGTTAATGTCACCCCTTACGGGTTCCGAGCTGCTTTCCAAGGTCAAAGAACTTGGTGATGTGAGCAAGTCCGATATCGTGCGTGCCGCCGGCTACGTCTCCACCAAAAAAGACGGCGGCGAGCGCCTGAATTTCACCGCCTTCTACGAGGCCCTGCTGGAGGCCAAGGGCGTGGAGCTTGGCTCCAGCGGCAAGGTGAGCAAGGGCGGCCGCAAGCTCAGCTACATCGCCACGGTGCAGGGCAACGGGAATCTGCTCATCGGTAAGGCCTACACCGCCCTGCTGGATCTCAAGCCCGGTGATGAATTCGAGATCAAGCTCGGCCGCAAGCAGATTCGCCTGATCCCCGCCGGCTCCAGCGAAGACGACGAGGATTGATTCCCCAGCGGGCGCCAGGAGGGCGTCCCTGGGTGCCGCACCACAGCAGCCCTTGGCTGCGCTTGCGAACGGGCCGAAATGTTATCAAGGGCACAATCTTGGCCCGTGAGTGGGGGCGAGGCCCGTTCAACCCCATCACTGGATGGATTCCAGTCGTCCGCCGTGGGGTGGTTCGCTCAGCTCGAGATAGTCATCGGGGGTGCAGGTCAAAAGGATCACCTGCACCCCACGGCTGACACCCAGGGCCAGCATCTGCCTGATCAGCGGTAGGCGCTGTGGGTCGGTGTTGGTGAAGGCATCGTCGAACACCAACGGCAGGCAACCGTCGTAGGCCGGCAGCAGCACTTCCGCCAGCGCCAGCCGCAGGGCCGAGGCGAGTTGTTCGCGCATGCCGCCGCTCAGCCGCTCGAAGCCGAAACTTTCGCCGTCCTGCCGCAGCAGCAGATCCCCAAAGCCCTGCTGTGGATCGAGCTGCAACTGGGGGGCCTCCGCCGCCTGGCCCAGGGCCAGCAGGTAGGGCCCCAGGGCGGCCGTCAACGGCGCGCCGTAGCGGCTGGCGAGATCATCCTGGGCCGCCAGAAAAAGGGTTTGCAGCAGCTGCAGGGCGGCGACCCGCCGCTCGATCGCCGCCCGCTCCGCCCGGGTGGCCTCCCACTCCGCCTGGCGGAACTCCAACTCGGCGCGTGGGTCACTGGAGCTCAAACTCCCAATCAGTTGCTCGCACTGCCCCTTGCGGGTCAAGAGGCCGTCCTTTTCCCCCTCCAGCCGGCTCCTCTCGGCGTTGATTCTGGCCTCGAGGCCTGTGGGGAGTTCGCCGATCGCGCCAGCGGCCTCTCCGGGGGCCGCTGCAGGCGTCACATCCATGGCTGGGTCATCGGCCCGTGGATCCAGTTCAAGCAGCTCCCGCGCCATCGACTCCAGCACCCTTTCCTCGGCCCGCAGCTCCGCGGCCTGCTGGCCGAGGCTGGCGCTGAGGCGCTCCAGGTCGCCGTGGCTGCTGAGCAGCTCCTGCCGCCGTTGCTCCAGGGCCAGCAGGGAGCCCTGCAACTGATCAAAGCGCTGGCGCTGTTCCGCCAGTTGCTGCGCCAGTGCCTGTTCCCGTTCCCGGTCGCTGTCCTGGGCCCGCTGACTCGCCTCCAGTGCGCTGTTGAGGCCTGAGAGCAGCTGGCGCAGATCACCCAACGCTGGCTCCAGGCTCTCGAGCGCGCCCACCTCCTGTTCGCCAAGCTCAGGTTCCGCTTCGGGCGCCTCGGCCCTGGGCGCAGCCGCAAGGGCCGCCACCAGGCGGGCCCGTTGGGGGGCCAGGGCGGCGAGGCGATCACTCAGGCCGCTCCAGGGGATCGTGCTGGCGCTCTGGCGCAGGTTGGCCAGCTCCGTCTCCAACTGACGCCGCTGGCGCTCGATCGTCTCGGCGGCTTCGCTGCTGCTCACCTTCAGTTCCGCGCGCAGGGCGGTGAGCGCAGACTGCTCCTGCTGGCGCTGGCGCCGGGCCAGGGCCAGGGCGTCGCCACCCCCCGGGCTGATTCGCAGCCGCACGCCCACGCCGATGCTGAGCTCCGTGGGCTCCAGCAGGGTGCGCGGGGCCCCGGCTTCCAGCGGCACCCCCCCCAGCTGCACCGTCTGGTCGGAGCTGATTAGTTCCAGGCTGGTGGCCATCGCGTCGCAGCGGGCGCTGGTGCGCTCGGCCCGTTGTTCGGCTTCCCTCAGCTGCCGCACCTGGGTCTGGTCGATGGCCGGCAGGGCCGCCAGGGTGACCTTGGCCTGCTCGGCCTGCTGCTGCAAACTCTCGAACTGCTGGCGGTGGAGCAGCAGCTGGCGTTCGCTGCTCTCCAGGCGGGCCAGCTCCAGCTGTAGCTCCAGCCGTTCCTGCCGCTCCCTGAGGGCCTTGGAGCGCGCCAGCTGCTGAGCGTGGCTCTCCCGGCGCTCGAGTTGTTGGGCCTGGAGCCGGCCCAGGGCGGCGGCGGCCTGATCCAACTCCCCCTGGAGCCGCTGCTGCTCCAGGAGCTGGCGCTCCCGCTGGGAGTTGAGTGACTGGAACTGCTGGAGGGTGGCTTCCAGCACGTGCAGGCGCTGGCGCGAGGGCTCCAGCTCCGCCTGCTTCAGGCGCAGGCTGTGGGCGAGGGCCTGGCGTTGCTCCAGGGCCGGGCGCTCGATGCGTTCGATCTGCTCGAGCCGTTGCTGGAGGCCTCGAAGTTGCTCCATCGAGGCTTCCAGTTCCTCACAGCGGGTCTGGGCCAGGTGCACCCGCCGCTGGGCCTCCTGATCGTCCTGGCGGACCAGGGCCAGGGCCGATCCGGCCCGCACGCGGCCCGTGCTGGTGAAGCTGACCTCCAGCTGCTCGGTGATGCGCTCCAGCACCTGCCGGTCCAGGGGGGAGTGGAGGGCCTCGGTGCCGCCCCGTCGTTGCAGCTGCTCCACCAGGCGCCCCAGGTCGTAGCGCTCGCCATGGCCCGAGAGGGGGTTGGCGCCACCTTCCCCCTGGCGCACCCAGAGGTGGGCCCAGCGTTCCGGCAACTGGGCGATGCGGCGTCCCTCCACCGGCTGGCCCACCCCCA